>JAIVIG010000277.1 GCA_020200675.1 Actinomycetota bacterium | reverse complement strand
TACCCAAACGGTACTACGAGCCACGCACACCGGCGATGGCTATCGGATTGACTCAGCACCGCTGGTCTTGGCCAGAGTTCCTGACCACAAAGGCTACTGTCAGCTCTTGAGGGAGTCACTACCCTAAATTCGGGTTTGACTCAAAATTACAAACTTTGAACCAAAATTACGAACGGTTACTTAGGACGATCCCGCTTGGTTTGGCGTGCCCGCCAGAACACCAGCACGGCAAGCGGCAAAAGCAGGGAAACCACTCCGCCCACAAGGAGTGCTTGAACAAGGAAACCCGCGAATTCGCCTTCTCCGCTGGGTATCCTTAGCGCGGTAAACACGGCGCCCACTACGAAGATTATTCTTCCCGCCGCTTCTTATCCCACCGCGCCTTAGCAGCGTTGCGGGCTATCTCTTTCCTTCTCTCGGGAGATAGCTTCTCGGCGCGGGCTTTGCCGCCCTTTTTGCCCCCGAGCCTGCCGAGTTCTACCGCTGCTGGGTTCTTCTCTTCGCTCATGTACTGATGATAGCCTGAGCGGTCAAGCACAACAAGGACGTTGTACCGGCGGTTCGTTTCTCACGCCTACTAGCGATTGTCATTTCGTGACATATTTCTTTGTGTATTGTCAAGTTACCCCTTAATTTGACAATACACAACCGCTCCAGTATAGTGCTATCGTCATGTTAGCGGAATATTTGACAATACAGAGGCTTGGCGGACCGTGATCCCCGGCACCTTTCAGCGGACTATCGAAGGATACGACGCCTTCATCCCTCACCCTTTGCCGCCCGACCTATATCTTCCGTTTTCGACCTACAGGTTGATAGAGGACACCATGCACTCTTTGGGCCAGGTTGAGAGGAGCAACGCACTGCTGCCCAACGCCGCCTTGCTCGTTTACAGTTCCCTGCAAAGGGAGGCTTTGGCTAGTTCCACCATAGAGGACACCATCGCGACCCCAGACGAGCTAGTACTGTTTCAGGCATCCCATATAGCAAACCGCGAGGCTGTACGCGAAGTTGCTAACTACAGCTACGCTTTGGAATGGGGTGTGCAGGAAATCGAAACCCGCCCCTTGGCGACGAATCTTATCTTAGGGCTGCACGAAAGGCTCTTGGCGGGAGTGAGGGGAGGGCAATTCGCTGGACGTTTCAAGGATCGCATCAACGGCATAGGCAGAGACTCCCGACAAGATCTTGAGGATGCGATTATCGTGTTTTCACCCCCGCAAGACGCCCCAGACCTTGTGGCGGAGTTGGAGCGCTACATTCATTCGGACAACATGCAGCCCAAGCTCATGCAGTGCGCGCTGGTTCATTACCAGTTTGAGACCATCCATCCCTTCAGGGATGGAAATGGCAGAGTGGGGCGTCTGCTGATCATCTTGCAACTGATGCACTTGGGACTACTGAGTGCCCCGCTCATACATCCCAGCGTTTACTTCGAGCGTACTCGGGACGAGTACTACCAGCGACTCCAAGAGGTCCGTACAAGGGGAGCTTGGGATGAATGGGTAGAGTACTTTGTACGCGGCATTCAAGAGCAGTGCGAGGAAACCATCGCCTTTACCCAGGAGATCCGCGATCTGCGAGCGCGCTTGGGAAGAGAAATACCCCATGTGCGCCGCAGGGCTTCTTTGTTGGCAGCGCTAGAGGTCTTCTTTAAGGTTCCCGTACTTTCCACGAAGAGGGTCAGCGAGGAAGCTAGGATGTCTGTAGGCGCAGCTCGTACTGCACTGAATGAGCTGGAGGAGCTAGAGATAGTCCGCGAAATAACGGGCAGAAAGAAGGGACGAGTTTACGCTTGCGACACGCTATTGGACGCCATCTTTGAGCGCTGACATGGGGTGCAGAGCGCCGCCAAGAACCCGGAGATGGCTCAGAGGGGAGTAGTTGGCGCTACTCCCCTCTTTTGATGGCCCCGTGACCGAACGGCCAGGTGCACCCTCGCAAAGTGTGACATGCGGGTTCGAATCCCGCCGGGGCCTCTATGTCTATTGTACAAGATTGTAGAATCACAGGATTTGAGAGTTCCGAATTTTCCTGCAAAACCGAGTATTTAACCATTGTATGATTGAGTGGGTAAGTGTCATTACTCTATAAGATACTTGAGCGTCTAAGCACAACATGACGCAACCCGCCACTGGACCGCCTACAACGCCGCCCAGAGCGAGGAAAATGGCGGTTCGTGGCGCCCTTGGCTTTCGCTGGCACGCCCTAACCGCCATACGCCGAGCGACGCCACCTCTCTCTACCCTCCAGGTACAGGTCCCCGCTGTACAAGTCGTTAATCACGACTACGGGGAAGTCCTCGACCACCAGACGCCTTACCGCTTCCGCGTCGAGGTCCTCGTAGGCTATGACCTCGGCCTCTTTTACGCGCCGGGCGAGGAGCGCCGCCGTCCCCTCGACCGCCCCAAAGTACACGCACCCGTGTTCGCGCATCGCCTCCCGGACCTCTTCGGAGCGCATGCCTTTGCCGATCATGCCGCGCAGTCCCCGCTCTATGAGGAGCGGCGAGTACGGGTCCATGCGCGAGGCGGTCGTCGGTCCCGCGGGTCCCAAAGGGTGCCCGGGTCGCGCGGGAGCGGGTCCGGTGAAGTACACCACCTGCCCCTCAGGGTCGAACGGGAGGGGATCTCCGTTCTCTATCGCCTCGGCCATCCGGGCATGGGCCGCGTCGCGTGCGACGTAGAGCGTCCCGCTCAGGCGTACGACGTGGCCGGTTTCGAGCGCCTCGACGTCCTCCTTGGAGAGGGGCGTTTCTAGCCGGACGGGCTCCTTCTCGCTCATAGCTCGACCGAGGAGGTGCGGTGGGAGTGGCAGTCGAGGTTCACGGCGACCGGGAAGGCGGCGATGTGCGTCGGGAAGCTCTCCACGTGTACCGCGAGCGCCGTCACCTTGCCGCCGTAACCCGCCGGTCCGATGCCGGTCGCGTTGATCTCCTCCAGGAGATCCCTTTCGAGCTGCGCCAGCTCCGGGTCGGGGTTCGGCTCTCCGGAGGTGCGGGTGAGGGCCTTCTTGGCGAGCTGTGCTGCCTTCTCGAACGGACCACCGATCCCGACGCCCACCGTAAGGGGCGGGCTAGCGTTCGGGCCGGCTTCCTCGATGGTCTCGACGACGAAGCGCTTCATCGCGGGGACGCCTTCCGCCGGGGTTAGCATCTTGAGCGCGCTCATGTTGTCGCAGCCGGCCCCCTTGACGAGCATCGTGAGGTTCAAGCCGTCGCCGGGGACGAGGTCGTAGTACACGATAGCCGGGGTGTTGTCGCCGGTGTTGGTCCTCTCGATGGGGCTCCTTACGATGCTCTTTCTGAGGTAGCCCTCGTCGTAGCCGCGCCTTACGCCCTCGTCTATGGCCTCGGCTATCTCCCCCCCGACGAACCGGACCTCCGTCCCGACCTCGACGAAGAAGACGGCGTACCCCGTGTCCTGGCAGAAGGCTATGCACTCCTCGCGGGCGACCTCGGCGTTCTCGAGCAGCTTCTCCAGGACTTCCCGGCCCTGGGCCGACTCCTCCTCTTCGAGCGCCCGCCTCAGCGCCGAGAGGTGCTCTGCGGGGAGGCGGGTGTTCGCGTCTATGCACAGGTCGCGCACAGCCCGCGTCACGTCGTCTACCCGTACCTCGCGCAAAGCCTTCGCCTCCTCGGTGTTCCGGCCGCTACTCCATTTTCGCCAGAAGAATAGCACCGGTTTCGTCGCTGCGTAGCGAGCGTGATCTATGGTTACGCCGTTTTCTTTGCGGCCGGTCACTCCTCTTCGCGCGGGTGGCTGTGGTTCGGATGAAGGAGACGGATGGCGGCGATGGAGGGCTGGCGGGTGAGTTTATCGCCATCCTTTGAGACAGGGGATCACCGCGACCGGCGACTCCCGGTTGGACGTCTTTGCTTCAAGCCTCTCCTGCTATCCGAGCGAGAACGGTCCTCATTCCACGGATAGCTTCCCGCGCCAATCCGGTTGTCGAACAGGTCCCGGATGAGGGCGCTATGATCTGCGCCGCATCGGCAGTGAGAAGCCGGGCCGGTGCAGAGCAGAAGCCCTCCACACTCGCACTCGAGCACGAAGTGGTCCGGGTACCAGACGCAAACTTTCCCGTACGGCAACTCTCGCACCTCGTAGCCTCCGTGATCCTTCGCGATCAGCTCTATCACTCGCCACCTCCTCGGAGAAGCGCCGGTTCTCGACACGTATAGTTGCGTTGTAGTTGTTTGGCCGAGCCCTACAACGAGCCCCTCTAGAGAGATGAGGAGTGGCAACCAGCCCAGACAGTCGGGTGCTGCCCATTCCCTCGACCCCGGATCAGGAAGATACGCCCTCGTGCCCCAGAGATAGGTTATCGAATTCGGGAGGAGCGGCGGCGAGTACGAGGGTCTGCGGCGGCGGTAATATAGGGTACTTCGACCCCAAGAGGTAGTCTACAAAGCTCTCCCAGTGCTCGATGTCCGCCGGGTTGTCTTCCGCCGTGTGCTCCCCTGGACGCGGGTCGATCAACACCCACTCGATACCCGCGTAAAGCCCAAGGAGCAGGGAGACTAGCTCGCCAGCGTAGGACTGCCTCACGTACCACTCTTGCCCCAGGGCGTTGGAGAGAAGGAAGTCGCGGGCCGCCACCTCGGAAGAGAACACCGGCAATGTCTCTTCGCCGGACTCCAGGGGGACATGCAGCAACTCGGGGCCGTGGGCCTTTTGCCGGGCTACCACGTAGTACGGTAGCATCGGCTGCCTCGCGTTGTGCGTGACCCCGGCCCTCGTTGTCAGGCATCCGCGGTCTCTCTCGATGCTCCTCGTCACTTACCGACCTCCTCCGGTCGACTTTTGGCGGGCGGGTTGCGGCGGTACGCTCGTTCCTTTATCCGCGACAAGCGCCTCCGCCACCGTCTCCTGCCAGGTTGGAATCTCCTATTAGAACGGTATTCCGGTATTTCCGGAGTAGTGCAGGTGACGCCAGGGGTGAGGAGGCTCGTTTCCGAGCCGCTTGGCAGACAACTCTTTCCTGACGACGGAGGCGTGGTCAGCCCCACAATCGCAGGTAGCTTCGCATTTGGTGAGGGTCAGCGTACGGCCGCAGCCGCACTCGACCACGATGCGCTCCGGACGCCACTTGTAGACCTCGCCGAAATCCACCTCTTGGACGTCATAGCGCCCCTCGGTACGCTCGATGACTGTAACCATCCAACTATCCCTTTCCCCACCGGACGGGTACGACCACAGTTGTCTATCTCACTGTTTGCAAGGTTATATGATCGCTCGGGAACATCGAATCGTCATGAAGCAACTGGATCATCTTTCTCTAGTCCAAACTGACTATGAGCACCCGAGCAGAACGAGCCGGGGCGTGATCGACCGTGGTATGCTAACCCTTGCGTAGGCACCACACCGAGGGCAATCGTAGTGTCCCAAGGAGAGGCTTGACCGTGACTGGACGCAGGCGGGCTGAGGGAAAGTCCCGGCCACAAGAACGTGCCGTCGCTGCCGACCCGAGGCAGCCCTGGGATGAGACTACCGATTATTGCGGAGCGAAGAACGGGACCAGCCAGCCTCGAAAGGACCAGGCGCTGTTGTAGGAGAGTGGCGAGACCGACAGGTGGTATTCCAGACTTGAGAAGGACCGTGCGTTCCTCTGGTATGAACTCGTCGTCCCTCCCGTGCTTGACGGGCAGGGCCTCTGGTCACCTTCGTTAGGATGGAGAACGACGTGAGCGAGCGCAAGCGGATCGAAGAGGCGTTGCGCAACAGCGAAGAACGGTACAGAGCCTTGTACGAGGACAACCCGTTCATGTACTTCACCCTGGATTCCCTGGGCACCGTACTCTCGGTCAACCGCTACGGGGCGGAACAGCTCGGTTTCTCGGTGGAAGAGTTGCTGGGGCGTCCGATACTCGACGTTTTTCACGAAGAAGACAAAGAAAGCGTCTCGCGGCGCCTCGACGAATACCTGGAGGAGCCCGGACAGACTTGCGGTTGGGAGGCGCGCAAGGTTCGCAAGGACGGGAGTACGCTGTGGGTGCGAGAGACCGTCCGCGCCGTACGGAGCTCCGGCGGTGACACGGTCGTCCTCGTCGTCTGCGAGGACATCACCGAGCGCAAACTGGCGGAAGAGGCGCTGCAAGAATCGAATAGCCGGATCAGGAACATCCTCGAGAGCATTACCGACGCCTTCTTCGCTCTGGACAGCGAATGGCGCTTCACTTACCTGAACTCCGAAGCCGAGCGCCTTCTGCAAGGGTCACGAGAGGAGCTTCTGGGGAAGAACGTGTGGGAGGAGTTCCCGGAGGCGGTAGGATCTACTTTCTACCGGGAGTACCACAAGGCTCTCCAGGAGCAGACGACCACCGAGTTCGAGGAGTACTATCCGCCGCTCGAGACCTGGGTCAACGTCCGCGCCTACCCGTCGGAGGACGGTCTGTCAGTTTACTTCCGAGACGTCACCGAGCGCAGGCGGGCCGAGGAGCGGTTGCTGTTTCAAGCCCAGCTCCTCGAACAGGTGAAAGCCGCGGTCATCGCCACCGACCTGGAAGGCGCGGTGATCCACTGGAACGACTATGCCGAGAAGCTCTACGGGTGGTCCAGGGAAGAAGCGTTGGGACGCAACGTCTCGGAGCTAGTCGTCGGACCCGCGGAGGCCGAGGTCGCCGACGAGATCATGGAGCGGCTCCGGGCCGGTGAGACTTGGGAAGGCGAGTTCGTGGTCCGGCGCAAGGACGGCTCCACGTTCCCAGCCCACGTTACCGATTCGTTGATCTACGATTCCCAAGGGCGTGCGGTCGGGATCGTCGGTGTTTCGACGGACATCGCCGAGCGCAAGAAAGCCGAAGAAGAGCGAGACCGCTTGTTCACGCTCTCGCCCGACCTTCTCTGTATCGCCGGCGTGGACGGGTACTTCAAACGCATAAACCCCGCGTTCGAGGAGACGCTCGGCTACACTGGGCAGGAGCTGCTTGCGAAACCGTTTGTCGAGTTCGTCCATCCAGAAGACCGCGCGGCTACCATCCGCGAGGTGGAGAAGCTCGGCGCGGGAGCCACGACCGTACTCTTCGAGAACCGTTACCGCCGTAAGGACGGCACGTACGTCTGGTTAGCGTGGAAGGCCGTACCGGTAACGGAAGAGGGTTTGATCTACGCCGCCGCCCGAGACGTCACCGAACAAAAGCGGGCGGAGCAGGACATTAGAGCCCGGGCTCGCCAGCAGGAGGCGGTCGCCGAGTTCGGACGACGGGCGTTGGCCGAATTCGATCTCTCAGTGCTCATGGACGAGACGGTCGAAGTCGTGGCCCGGACCCTGAACCTGGAATACTGCGAGATCCTCGAGCTCCTACCCAACGGTGAGACGTTGCTCCGACGTTCGGGCGTGGGCTGGAGGGAAGGGCTGCTCGGAGACGCTACGGTCGGTGCGGACCGAGACTCCCTGGCCGGTTACACCATCCTTGCGGACGAGCCGGTGGTCGTAGAGGACCTTCGCGCGGAGAGCAGGTTCGGCGAAAACACCCGGCTACAAAAGCACGGGGTGACGAGCGGCATGAGCACGCTCGTTCGCGGCCGGGAAGTCCCCTTCGGCATTCTGGGAGCGTATGCCAGGGACCGCCGGACCTTCTCGCGGGACGACGTTAACTTTCTGCGGGCCGTCGCAAACGTGCTCGCTACGGCGGTCGAGCGAAAGAACGCGGAAGAGGAGATGCGCGAGATCCGGGGTGTCGAGCGCCAGCGTATCGCCCGAGCCATGCACGACGAAGCCCTGCAAGACGTGATCTACGCCCTCCAGGAGATCCATGAGGCGGAGGCGGTGTCCGGGAACGGCCGGCAAGACGCCGGACTGCGGGAGGTGGCCGACGCCCTCCGGCGCTCGGTCGAGGGCTTGCGCTCCGCGATCTTCGACTTGAGGCTGGACGGAGATCGGGAGCAGACGTTAGTCGAGATGCTCGAATCTCTCGTGGAGTTGAACCGCCGAAGCTCGCCGGAGCGCGAGGTAGAGCTCTCCGTCGAAGAGGGCTTTCAGTCCCCGCTAACCCGAACGAAGGAGGTGGAACTCCTGCGGCTGGTGCAGGAGGCGCTGGCCAACGTCAGGCGCCACTCGGGGGCTCGCCGCGTTCGGGTCGCGGTGGGGACCTCCGGGAGCAAGCTCTATGCCGAGGTTTCGGACGACGGGCGGGGGTTCGATCCGGCGCAGGCGTCTGCCGGCATGGGGACAAAGGGGATGCGAGAACGGGCCCGCGCGCTGGGGGGAAACCTGGAGATCAGGAGCAAGCCGGGCGAGGGCACGAGGGTGCGATTCGAGGTAGCCCTCGACAGGGACGTGGAGGAACCCAAAGAAGCCCGCATCCTGCTCGTGGAGGACCACGCCTCTTTCCGGCAAGCCGTGGCCTCTGTGTTCGAGAGAGAGCCGGGTTTTGCCGTGATGGCGCAGGCAGGCTCGCTGGCCGAGGCGCGCCGGATGCTCGACGGGGTGGATGTCGCGATAATCGACCTGGCGCTCCCGGATGGCTACGGTGGGGAGTTGATCAAAGACCTTCGCGACGCCAACCCGGGCGCTATGGCGCTCGTCTTGAGCGCGAGCCTAGATCATGCAGAGACGGCCCGGGCGGTCGAGAGCGGGGCCGCGGGCGTCCTGCACAAGTCGGTCGAACTGGACGAGGTCGTACATGCCGTGCGACGAGTCAGGGCGGGTGAGATGCTGCTCTCCCCGGAGGAAGTAGTGAAGCTGCTCCGTTTCGCCAGCTCGCGCAGGCAGCACGAGTACGAGTCTCGCCGGGCCATAGCACAGCTTACCCCGCGAGAGAGGGAGGTGCTGCAAGCGCTCGCCGAGGGCCTCGACGGCCCGGAGATAGCCAGGCGGCTTCGTATAAGCATTCCGACCGAGCGCAACCATATGGCGAGCATCCTCGCCAAGCTCGGGGTACACTCCCGGCTCCAGGCGCTTGTGTTCGCCCTGCGCCACGACGTGGTGAGCGTACGTTGAGCACCGTTGCCCTCTTCTCGGACGCGCGGTGATCGCGCGTCTCGATCGCGGCTTGGAAAGAAGCAAGGCTTCCGCTTGGACTGACCATGACTGCGCCGGTGCGTCGAAGACTTGCGGCGCCGAGCCCCGGCGGAGAAGCTCCGGCCAAAGCGTGTGCGCGGCGCGCGGCATCCGTCATCGTGACCCGCAGGCGGAGGCAAGTGGGACCGTCCTACGTGTCGTTTCGTTCCTCGCGTTCGCTCGTATCGGGGGCTAGCTCTCCGGGGGTGAGACGGGCTACCTTCGGGGCCCGGTCCTTTTTGTAGACCATGATCGTGCGGACGAAGGTTATGACCGTCGTCCCGTCCTGGTTGAAGCCCGTGGTCTCGACCCGGACGATCCCGACGTCGGGGCGGCTTCTCGACTCCCGCTTTTCGAGTACCTCAGACCTGGAGTAGATGGTGTCGCCCTCGAAGACGGGGTTGGGCAGCCTGACTTCGTCCCAGCCGAGGTTGGCGAACACGTTCTGGGAGACGTCGGTCACGCTCTGTCCGGTTACCAGGGCCAGGGTGAACGTGGAGTCCACGAGGGGCTTCCCGAACTCGGTCTGGGAGGCGTAGTGATGGTCGAAGTGGATCGGTGCGGTGTTCTGGGTTAGCAGAGTGAACCAGGCGTTGTCTGTCGTGGTCACGGTTCGTCCCAGGGGATGCTCGTAGACGTCGCCGACCTCGAAGTCGTCGAAGAACCTGCCGCGCCAGCCTTCCTTTACCGCCATCCGGATCTCCTCTCCGAGCTCGCGAGCGACAAGCTTACCCCGTCCCCCGCCCCGGGCGCACCCCTCGTCCGCGGGCGGTGTGGCCTGTCCGAACGAGGTAGCGGTTCGGACCTCTCGCGCTACGCTACGGTACGGGGCTCTGGCCGCCCTGGGCGAGCGCGAAGAGGAAGCAGGCGAGGACGAGCAGCGCCGCCGTGAGCAACACCAGCCCGGTCGTGTAGGTTCGTCGCATATTTGTAGTACCCCCTTGCCTCAGACCATGCCGAACCGCTCGGTGTGGACCCTCTCGGCGGGTACTCCGAGGCGGGCCAGGGCGTCCTCTGTGGCGTCCATCATCGCGTCGGGGCCGCAGATGAAGTACACGAGGCGCCGGCAGCGCTGCGGCAGGTGCCTGTGCTCTTCTCCGATCAGGCCCCGGCTCAGCACGGACGTGTCAATGCGGCCCTTCTCACCCTCCCACCCCCTTTCGGGGCGGCTCAGCACGTGTATCACTTTCAGGTCGAGCTTCGACTTCAAGCCTTCGATCTCCTCGCGGAAGGTGATGCTCTCCCGGTCGCGGTTGCAGAGGAAGAGGTAGCAGGGCCTGACGTCGCCCCTGTCGGCCAGCGGGCGCAGCATGCTCATAAGTGGCGTGACGCCGACGCCCGCTCCTATAAAGACGAAGCCTGGCCCCTCGTGGCGGTCTATGGTGAACGCGCCGTGGGGGCCGTCCAGGTAGACCGTGGTCCCGGGCTTCAGGGCGGCGATCGAGGAGGTAAAGTCGCCCGCGGCCTTGACGCTGAGCGTCACCCGGTCGGTCCTCTCGGCGCTCGAGGAGATGGAGAACGGGTGCTGGGTCGTCGCGAAGGGCGACTTGCCGGCCATGATCCAGGCGAACTGCCCCGGCTCGAAGGAGAAGCCGTTCTCGTTCTGTTGTTTCAGCGCTACGGTGTAGGTCTCGCCCCGTTCGGCGATCACCTCCTCGACCCACCAGGGGTTTCGGCGACGTTCGAGTGGTCTCAGGACGCGCACCCACACGAGTAGGAGGACGAACCCGGCCGACATCGCCAGCCACAGAACTCGCTCCCAGGGCTCGTCCACGTAGTAGCCGACCAGGAAGACGTGCGCGAGGGCTGTAACGATGATCAGCACGCCGAGCAAGCCGTGCGTGAGCTGCCAGAGCTCGTAGCTCATCCGCAACTTCTTGCGCCAGACCGAGAGCGCCACCAGACCGAGGAGCGCCACCGTCGAGGTTACCGCCATCTTCGCCCGCAACGGCGCGGTCACGGGGTCCAGCAGCGCCAAAAATCTTGTGTCTTCTACGAACAACAACACCGGGTGGGCGAGGATGAAGAGGAGGGCGACGTAGGCCATCTGCCGGTGGTACTGCAGCACGACGTCCATGCCGAAGGGCGCAGAGACCGTCTTGAAGCGAGCGACGAGGGCGAACTGAAGGCCCATCATCGCCAACCCCACGAAGCCGAGGGCCACGGAGAGGTTGATCAGGAACCCTCGACCGGGCTCCGGTCCGGACCAGGCGAAGACGAGGGGGGCGACGGCCACCGCCAGGTACACGAAGATCCAGAAAGCCCCCTGGACTGCCACTTTCATAGCTCTACTCTACCTTTCACGGCAACCAACACCCGGCGGTATTCGTCCCGGCGCGCACGGAGAGAATGTCACGCCCGAGTTCTATTGGTCGCTGGAGTCACCAGCCCTCTTCGCGCCACGTCTTCTCGGGGCATTATGCCAACCGGGTACACGGAGTGGTAGAGAGAAGAACTCTGTCTTACCCCGCGCAGGCCGGCATCTAGCGCTTCGAGGCTCCGGCTCGAGCGTCGCGATCGTGGTAAGGTCGAGGTACGATGCCCGACGAGCTGCGGTACAGCGGGTCCCTGACCGGCCAGTGTCTCGGCGACGCTCTGGGCTTCGTTGTGGAGGGAGAGCCTCCCGAAGTCTGCCGGGAATACGTGGAAGAGACCCTGAAGGCCGGACGCGCCGTAGAACACGGCCGCGACCCCTTCCCGTTCGGCCAGTACTCGGACGATTCGCAGCTCGCCCGGGAGCTGCTGCAGAGCTACGCCGAGCGCGGACGGTTCGACCCCCGGGACTACGCGCGCCGGATAGCCATGATCTTCGTGGAGAACCGGATCGTCGGTCGCGGGCGGGCGACCGAGCAGGCGGCCTGGCGTCTGGCGGCCGGCGCACCCTGGGAGGAGGCCGGTACGCCCTCCCCGTCCGCCGGCAACGGGAGCGCCATGCGGGCGGGTCCGATAGGGCTGCTCTTCTCCGAAGATACCAAGAAGATGGTCCGGGCGGCCCACGACCAGGGGCGCATCACCCACCGGGACCCGCGCTGCTCGGCCGGGGCCGTCGCCATAGCGGGGGCTGTGGCTATGGCCGTTCGGAGCGAAGAGATCGAAACGGAGCAATTCCTTTCCCAGCTTGCCGAATGGGCGGCGCCGTTCGAGGGGTCGGTCGCCGACGCTCTCTGGCGGCTGGCGGAGTGGATCTCCTTGCCCCCCGAGGAGGCGGCGACGCTCGTCTCCGGGATCGGGCACAACCCGGATTATCCGGACGAGGTGCGGGGCATATCGCCGTTCGTCACGACGAGCGTGCTATGGAGCCTGTACTCGTTCTTGAGGAGCCCCGGGGATTACTGGGAGACCGTCTGCACGGCGATCGCCGTCGGCGGAGACGTGGACACGACCGCGGCCATGGCCGGAGCCGTCAGCGGGGCTTGTCTGGGGCTCGACGCGATACCCCAAGGATGGGCCCGGCGCGTCACGGATCGGGGGACCTGGGGTTACGACGAGCTCGTCGAGCTGGCCCATCATTGCCACCGGCTGAAGACGCGGAGTTAACGCGGGGCAAGCCCGACTACTTGTCGAATTTGTTGGAGGTGCGCTCTTCGGGGTAAGAGAGGGGTCGGAAGCTAGAGGTAGGGAGGGCTCATGAAAGCGGTGATTATGGCGGGAGGCAAGGGTACGAGGCTGCGGCCGTTGACGAGCAACCAGCCGAAGCCGATGATCCCTATAGTCAACACGCCGTGCATGGAGCACATCGTCAGGCTCCTCAAGCGCTACGATTTCGAGGACATCCTGGTAACCCTGGAGTTCATGCCGGAGGTCATCCGGGAGTACTTCGGTGATGGATCCCGGTGGGGCGTGAGGATGGACTACTCCGTCGAGGAGGAGCCACTGGGGACCGCCGGCTCGGTGAAGTACGTCGAGGATCGGCTTAACGAGAGGTTCGTCGTCGTCTCGGGAGACGCCCTGACGGACGTGGACCTGGAGAAGGCCGTGGCCTTCCACGAGGAGCGCGGGGCCGAGGTTACGCTCGTACTCAAAAAGGTCGACGATCCCTCCGAGTTCGGCATCGTGGTCGTCGACGACGACGGCCGTGTCTCGGAGTTCCTCGAGAAGCCGGACGAGGGCGAGGTCTTCTCGTACACGGCGAACACCGGCATCTACGTCGTGGAGCCGGGTGTGTTGCGGGACATCCCCGAGGGGCAGGAGTACGACTGGTCCGAGGACCAGTTCCCCAAGATGCTCGGGGAGGGGCGCCCGGTCTACGGGTACGTGATGGAGGGCTACTGGGAGGACATCGGCAACATCGAGCAGTACATGAGCGCCCAGAGGGACGTGCTCGACGGGAAGGTTCGGGGGGTGAACCCGCCGGGCGAAGAGGTAAGCAAGGGCGTCTACGTCGGGCGCGGCGTGGAAGCCGACGAGGAGAGGCTGGAGGGGCCCGTGGTCCTGGGAGACAACGTCCGGGTCGCCTCCGGCGCCCGGGTCGGGCCTTACTCGGTCATCGCGCCGAACGTCTCCATCGATGCGGGCGCTTCGGTAAGGGAGAGCACCGTCGCCGAGGGAGCTTCGATCGGGCAGGGCGCGGGGCTCGACGGAGCCCTGATCGGGCGCTCGTGTACCGTGGGCCCTTATTCCCGTCTCCTCGAAGGGAGTGCTCTGGGGGACGAGGTGGAAGTGGGCGAGGGGGTTACCGTCTCGCCCGGCGTGAGCGTCTATCCGAACCAGTCGATCGAGAGTGGGGCCGCGGTCACCGAAGACGTTTCTTGAGGTCGTCCAGGTTTCCGCGAAGCGCTTCCTGGCGGGGCTCCCGGATGGGTTTGGGCGCGCCAGTATACTCTGGCGGCGTTATACGATCGGAAGGAGCATGCAGATGACGGATCAGAACGCCCGACTGGACGCGGCGGCCGCCGGGACCTTCGCCCTGGGCGGTGACCTGTCCGTAAACCGTCTGGGCTTCGGCGCCATGCGCATTACCGGGGAAGGCGTCTGGGGGGAGCCGAAAGACCCCGAGGAGGCTCGCCGCGTGCTCGAGCGAGCTGTCGAGCTCGACGTTAACTTCATCGACACCGCTGACTCCTATGGCCCGGATGTCTCGGAGCGTCTGATCGGGGAGACCCTCTACCCCTACCCCGACGGACTGGTTATCGCCACCAAGGCCGGACTGTTGCGGGATGGGCCTGGGCAGTGGCGTCCCGACGGCAGGCCCGAGCACCTGCGCGAGGCGTGCGAGGGGAGCTTGAGGCGGCTGAGGCTTGATCGCATAGACCTCTACCAGCTGCACCGCATAGATCCGCGGGTTCCCGCCGAGGAGTCGCTCGGGACCCTGGCCGAGTTGCGCGAGGAGGGCAAGATCCGGCACGTCGGCCTATCGGAGGTGGGTGTCGAGGAGATCCAGCAGGCGCGGGAGATCGTGCCCATAGCCTCGGTCCAGAACCGCTACAACCTCACGGATCGCGGCTCCGAAGACGTGCTCGACTTCTGCGAGCGCGAGGGGATAGGCTTTATCCCCTGGTTCCCTCTGGCCGTCGGCGACCTCGCCCGTTCCGGCGGCCTGCTCGACGAGATCGCCGCCCGCCACGACGCGCCCCCGGGCCAGATCGCGCTCGCCTGGCTTCTGTGGCGCTCCCCGGTGATGCTACCCATCCCGGGTACCTCCTCGGTCGCGCACCTGGAGGAGAACGTCGCCGCTGC
Source organism: Actinomycetota bacterium (assembly GCA_020200675.1). Taxonomy (GTDB): domain Bacteria; phylum Actinomycetota; class Rubrobacteria; order Rubrobacterales; family Rubrobacteraceae; genus Rubrobacter_F. The sequence continues at coordinate 2,488 of JAIVIG010000277.1, read as the reverse complement.
CTCCCTAGAACTGGACGAGGAGGAGCTGGCCGCGATCGCCTGAAGGAAGGAGGTTGTTGGTGCCGGAGAGGGCGAGGACTTTCTCGCCGGGGGAGCGTATCGCTATCGACATAAGCCTCGTCCGCGAGGGCGATTCGGAGATCGAATCGGTCGAAGCAGTCTTCGCCCGCGAAGGCTCGGACGAAGAGATGCGTCTCCTCGGTGACGCCAGAGAAGAGGCTTCTTCCGGAGGAGAGGAAGAGACCACCTACTCAGCGCGCCTCGAAGGAAAGGTCGAGCCCGGAACCACCCCCGGCGAGTATCGTTGCGTGCGGCTCAGCGCCCGCGACCGGTTCGACGACGATTGGGAGTTCGCCGAAGCCGCGTGGCTGGACCTCGTCGTCCGCGTGGAGAGGCCCCCGCAACGGCTCGAAGTCACGGCGAGCGACTTTCTCTGAGGGGAGGAGCGGATGTTACGGATAGCGGTGATCGGTGCGGGTATCGTGGGGGCCTTGGTGGCATTCCGGCTTGCGGAGAGCGGGGAAGCCCGGGTGTGCATCGTAGACGAGTCGCTGCCGGGGAGCGGGACTACCTCGGCGAGCTATGCCTGGGCGAACGCCAACGACAAGACACCCCGCGACTACTTCGATCTGAACAGCGCCGGGCTAGAAGAACACTTCCGGCTGCGCGACGAGCTGGGTGGCGCACCCTGGCTCTATCCTGGAGGCAACATCGAGTGGGCCGGAGACGGGGCGGCCCTCGAAGGGCTGGAGCACCGGGTCGAGCGGTTGCGATCCTGGGGCTACGCCGCCGAGTGGTGGAGAGCTTCGCGGGTCAACGAGGTCCTGGAGCCGCAAGTGAACTTCCCGGGTCCGGACACGCCCGTGGCGTTCTTCCCCCACGAGGCCTGGGTAGATGCCCCACGACTCGCGAAAGCCCTCGTCGAGCTTGCCCGTCGGAGCGGCGCCGAGACGCGCTTCGGTAACGCCGTCGAGGAGATCGAGACCGAGGGCGGGCGCGTGTCGGCGCTTCGCCTCAAGGGGGGCGAGCGCCTCCCGGTCGATGCCGTGGTCAACGCTGCGGGGCCGGAGGCGGATCGGGTAGCAGCGCTGCTCGGACGGTCGCTTCCGCTCGAGTCGAGTAAAGGTCTGATCTCGCGCCTCGCCGTAGAAGAGCCGCTTATCGGCCGGCTCGTCCACTCCCAATACGTCAACCTGCGTCCCGACGGTCCGGGACGCGTCGTCTTGAACCACGGCTGGGCTGACCAGAAGCTCGAAAGCGATACCGCCAGGACGGAAGACTCCCTGTCTCATGAGCTGCTGGAGCATGCCCGGCGGGTGGTTCCGGCGCTCGAAAGCGCGGAGGTCGAAGAAGTCCGGGTCGGTGTTCGTCCGATGCCCGAAGACGGTCGCTCCTGCGTGGGAGCGGTCGCGGAGCTTCCCGGTTACTACGAGGCCGTTACCCACAGCGGCGTGACGCTCGGCCCGCTTCTCGGCCGTCTCCTGGCGCGGGAAATACTCTCCGGCGAGGTGGATGACCTGATCTCACCGTTTCGTCCGGATCGTTTCGCTCGCGCTCGTTGAGTCCGACGCACGCGATTCGAGACAGCATCTACCGCTGCCCGAAGCTCGTTCGGGTGTCGGTGCGGCCCACTGCACTCCGAAAACGATAGAGGCGGCCCTGTGGGACGTGGTAGGCAAGCACTACGGCGTCCCCATACACGCCTTGTTGGGCGGCAAGTACCGCGATCACGTCCGCGTCTACGCCGACTGCCACGCCGGCGCGAGGCTTTGGAGTCCCTCGCCTTGGTGATGGTCGCCCGCACCCCCAAGTGGATGCCAGAAGGAGAGGCTGAGACGGCGGTCGCCTCCGAAACAAACCATCCCGCCCACGGCCGGGCCCACGGTGAGGCCGAGGCCGACGAGGAGGTCTTCTCCCCCAGATGTACACCCAGAAGGCAAAAGAGGTCGTCGAGGAGATGGGCTTCACCGCCATCAAGTTCGACCTGGACGTCCCAAACCCGTACACCTTGGACACCCACTCGAGCACCCTGACCAACGCCGAGATAAAGTTCATGGTCTCGCTCGTCGAGGCCGTGCGCGAGGCGGTGGGGGAGGAGGTAGACATCGCCTTCGACCTCCACTGGCGTTACAACGTCTCGTACGCCAAGCGCCTGGCGTACGAGCTAGAGCCCTACGGTTTGATGTGGCTAAAGACCCCGTGCCGCCCGAGAACATAGAGGCCATGAGCAGGGTTACGAAGAGCACCAAGACCCCGATAGCCAGCGGGGAGAACTACTACATGCGCTTGGGGTTCAGAGAGGCTTTGGAGAAGGAGGCTTTAGACATCATCGCCCCCGATTTGCAGAAAGCCGGCGGCCTCTTAGCTCGACTTTGGCCATTCACGCCGTATAGCAAACCGCGTCGGTTAGCCTTTCCACCAAAGCCCACGGAACTTTTACCGTGTCATTCTCCTGCGGCGACCCGCAAAAAGTCGCTTCTTGCGTCCA
>JAIVIG010000366.1 GCA_020200675.1 Actinomycetota bacterium | reverse complement strand
ATCCTACGCCATTCACCCGACTTCCGAGAGGTAGTAGTGTTCTCCGACGTTCGCGCGGATAAAATTCTGGGAAGTTGATCTCAGCTATGGGCTGAGCGTACCCGCTCGCAGAGCTAAACCTGTACCAGAACATGAGCCCTTCCACAGTGAAGCAAAAGTTACATCAAGTATAGGCAGGTTCACGTTGTCATTACCCTACCGGTGTGCGATTTTGGTTCCTAGGAAGAGCCACAAAGGAGGGGATAAGTGCCACGTTCTTCTTCGACGTGTATCGTCCTCATGTGCCAGGAGTGCGGGGAGAGGATGGTGCTCGCCGGTCCCGAATCCGTCTGGCACTCGGGCTACACCTTCTTCGAGTGCGAGTGCGGTAAGAGTCTCACCCTAGCCGACCGCCTCGACGAGCAGGACACCATGACCCCGTTGGCGTCGTCCTATGGACATCTCGGCAGGAACAGATGACACCGGGCAGGAGCGGGGCATGTTCTACGAGGTGAAGGCGGACGCCGTAGCGCTGCTGCAGGCGATGAAAGAGAACCACGAGCGGCACAACCTGGACGTGCCGTTTGCGGACGGGACGCGTCTGGCGCCCTACCTCGTGGCCGAGCATGCGGGTCTGGACCCGGACACCTTGCGCTACGAGAGAGCGGTGAGGTACCTGGTGAGGGAGGGGACGATGATGTGGGAGGAGCGTGTCGGCAGCGTGCCGGGGGTCGACTTCTACACGCTCACCGAGCGTGGCCTTGAGATACTGGAAGCATCTTAGCTCCGCCTCCTATCACGTTGGTGGCATCGGATGGATGCATGGTGCCACCTACCCAAGCTCGGCGCATCTACCTATGGGCCGTTCACGAACTTCGCGGAAGGAGAGTTCCCGGAGGCTCTCGATCTTTTTCTAGTTATCCGCAGCGAAATTTGCTCTGCGTAGCTCCTGCGCGCAAGGAAGCGGTCTACAGTGGGAAGCGCGATCCGCGCTAGATAGAACAAGCACAGCGCGTTGGTGTACCAACTGGTGTATACAGGTGCAGAGCAACGCAGAGTCTCCGCTCTTTTGGCTTATTTGAGGGGGAATACTCGCCTCCTTTTGCGCCAATGTTTATTACTCTATATGATGCTGTGGAACAATTTGATCCATAGGGAACCGATCGCCCGGTGGGGTGAGTAGCGGTCCGTAAAGAAGGAGGTTCCGTGCGCATCACAACAGTGTCGATCTCATTGGTCCTGGCCCTGGCGCTCGTAGCCGGCTGTGGTGGAGGCGGCGGTGGTGACCAGGGTGGAGGAGGTGGGGGCGGCGGGGCCGAGGTACGCCCGGCGCTGGTGCTGGACGTCGGGGGCCTCGGCGACCAGAGCTTCAACGACTCTGCCTACGCCGGGTTGCAGCGGGCCAAGAAGGAGTTCGACGCGGAGACCGAGACCCTCGAGTCGACCTCCCCGACCGACTACGTGGACAACCTGACCCAGCTCGCCGACGCCGGGTACAACCCCGTCTTCGCCGTAGGGTTCCTCATGACCGACGCGGTCAACGAGATCGCCCCCCAGTACCCCGACACCAACTTCGCCATCGTAGACTCGGTGGTCGAGCCCCAGAACGCGGCCAGCCTCGTCTTCCGGGAGCAGGAGGGCAGCTACCTGGCGGGCGTGGTGGCCGGGCTCATGACCCAGGAGAGCACCGAGTACACCAACCCGGACGACAAGGTGGTCGGTTTCTTAGGCGGGCAGGAGTCGGACCTGATCGGCAAGTTCGAGGCCGGCTATGTGGCCGGCGTCGAGTCCGTCTGTCCGGACTGCGAGGTGCTCGTGCAGTACGCGGGGTCCACGCCCGACGCCTTCAACGACCCGGCGCGGGGCAAGGAGCTCAGCCTCCAACAGATAGACCAGGGCGCGGACATCATCTACCACGCCTCCGGCGCCACGGGCGCGGGCCTCTTCGAGGCGGCGAGGGAGCAGAAGATCTTCGCCATCGGCGTTGACGCCGACCAGGCAAAACTGTTCCCCGAAGCCCCCATCCTGACCTCCGTGGTCAAGCGGGTGGACAACTCCGTCTACCAGACCATCCAGGAAGCCAGCGAGGGCAACTTCCCCGGCGGCGAGGTCGTCGAATTTGGCCTGGACGACAAGGGTATCAGCCTGGCCCCCTTCGGCCGCTTCGACGGCCAGGTGCCCCAGAACGTCAAGGACGAGGTCGAGAAGGCCCAGCAGGGGATCATAGACGGCGACATCAAGGTCCCCGACAAGGTTCAGTAAGGAAACCCGGATGACCGAGAGGGAGACCGGCGGGGGGACGGCCGGGGCGACCGGGTCCCCGGTCGTCCTCGAGATGCGGGGCGTGACCAAGACCTTCGGCCCCGTCAAGGCGAACGACGACGTCTCGATCACGCTGCACCGCGGCGAGATCCTGGGCCTACTCGGCGAGAACGGCGCCGGGAAGTCCACCCTGATGAAGATCCTCTACGGCCTCTACAAGCCGGATGCGGGCTCCATCTTCATCGACGGCGAGGAGGTCGAGATCCACGACCCCAAAGACGCCGTAGATAGGGGCATCGGGATGGTCCACCAGCACTTCACCCTCATCCCGCCGCTCACCGTCGCCGAGAACATCGTCCTCGGCGCCGAGCCGAGAAGGGGAGCCTCCCTGGACCTGGAAGGCGCGGTAAAAGCAACCGAGGAACTCTCCGAACGCTACGGGCTTAGAGTGGACCCGAGATCGAGGGTCGCCGACCTCTCGGTGGGCGTCCAGCAGCGGGTTGAGATCCTGAAGACCCTCTACCGCGAGGCCCGCATCCTCGTCCTCGACGAGCCGACCGCCGTCCTGACCCCGCAGGAGACCGAGGACCTCTTCTCCGTTTTGAAGGAGCTCGTCGCCGATGGGCTCTCGATCATCATGATCACCCACAAGCTGGGCGAGCTCCTGGGCGTCAGCGACAACATCACCATCATCCGCGACGGGCACGTGGTGGACACCGTGCATACCGCCGAGACGAACGAGGGAGAGCTAGCTCGTCTCATGGTCGGGCGCGACGTGCTGCTGCGGGTCAAGAAAGAAGCTTCGAAGATCGGCGAGCCCCGCCTGGCGGCGGAGGGGCTCGTCGTCCTCTCGAACACCGGCGCGAAGGCGGTGGACGGGGTGAGCCTCGAGGTGCACGCCGGGGAGATACTCGGCATCGCCGGGGTTGACGGCAACGGCCAGACGGAGCTCGCCGAGGCGCTGGCCGGCGTGCGGCCGGTAGAAGACGGCAGGGTCTTCCTCGATGGCGACGACCTTACCCGGCTCGGGGCGGACGCCCGGCAGGAACGGGGGCTCGCCTACGTGCCCGAGGATCGGGCAACCAAGGGGCTCGTGCTGGACTTCCACCTGTACGAGAACAACACGCTCAAGACTTATGGTGAGTCGCCGTTCTCCAAGTGGGGTTGGATCTTCCCGAAGGTCATGCGCCGCCGCGCCGCCGAAGCCCTGCGCGCCTACGACGTGCGTCCGCCCGACCCCGAGGCAAGGGCGGGATCTCTCTCCGGCGGTAACCAGCAGAAGGCCATTCTCGCCCGCGAGCTATCCGGAGACCCGGGTGTGATCATCGCCTCCCAACCGACCCGCGGTGTGGACGTCGGGGCGATAGAGTTCATCCACGGCCAGCTCCTGGAGCAGCGCTCCGAGGGCAAGGCCATACTCCTGATCTCCCTCGAGCTCGAAGAGGTCCGCTCCCTCTCCGACCGCATAATCGTCCTCTACGCGGGCGGGATCGTCGGAGAGGTAACCCCCGACGCCACCGACGAGGAGCTCGGCCTCCTGATGGCCGGACGGAGCTCCGAGCAGGAGACCACCGCTTGAGCGAAGAGCAACGGGAACCGGAAGGCGCGCGCAGCCCGGCGTTCCGCCGATGGCTCAGCGACGCCGCCGGTGCTCTGGCGTTCCCCCTGATCGCCATCGTGATCTCCTTCCTGATCGGGGCGATCATCATGCTGGCGACCGGGGACAACCCGGTGACGGCTTTCGGGGCGCTCTTTCTGGGCGCGTTCGGCGACGCGACCGCACTGGGGCGAACCCTGCTTAACGCTACGCCCCTGATCTTCACCGGCCTCGCCGTGGCCGTGGCCTTCAGGGCCGGGCTCTTCAACATCGGCGGCGAGGGCCAGTTCTTCATCGGGGCCATAACGGCCGCCTGGCTCGGGGTGTCCCTGGGATTTCTCGGGCCTCTGGGTGCGGCTCTGGCCCTGCTTGGATGCGTCGTGACGGGGTTCCTCTGGGGCGCGATACCGGGCTTCCTCAAGGCTTACTTCGGGGCGCACGAGGTGATCACCACGATCATGCTTAACTTTGTCGCTATCTACCTGGCGACCTATCTGGCCCTCAACCCCTTGAGGGGCGAGGGGCTCATCCCCGGCACGGCCACGATAGACATCGGAGCGCGCATCCCGTTCATCGGGCTCGGCCTCGGGCGGGCCAACTACGCTTTCTTCCTGGGGCTCGTGGCGGCGGCGGTGGTCTACCTGCTCCTGTGGCGCACGAAAAGGGGGTTCGAGATCCGGGCCGTGGGTCTCTCGCCGGGGGCGGCGAACTACGCCGGCATGCGCATCGGCCTGAACACCGTCCTGGCTCTAGCCATCGGTGGCTCTCTGGCGGCACTCGGCGGCGGCGAGGAGGTCCTCGGCGTCTACGGCAAGATGTCCATACCCTTCGTCTACAGCGTCGGCTTCAACGGCATCGGGGTCGCCCTGCTCGGACGCAACCACCCGGTAGGGGTCGTGCTCGGCGCAATACTCCTCGGCGGGCTTACCGCGGGCGCCCAGGAGATGCAGTTCGCGACCGACGTCCCGCTGCAAATGGCCGGCGTCCTCATCGCCGTGATCCTGCTCCTCGTTACCGCCACCAAGCTGGTCGAGCTGATCGTGGGCAAACGCGCCCGCGACCTCGCCGCCGGCACCCGGCTCGAGAGGGGGCTGGGCCAGTAGTGGAGGACTTCTTCGGATCCTTCGGCGCCCTCCTGGCCTCCACGATCCGCAACGCCACGCCCCTGATCTTCGCCGCACTAGGCGGCATGTTCAGCGAGAGGAGCGGGGTGGTCAACATCGGGC
>JAIVIG010000274.1 GCA_020200675.1 Actinomycetota bacterium | reverse complement strand
GTCCCCCACCGAGGCTTCAGCCATGCCGCCTCTCCTCCGGACCCGCGGCCGGTTGTGCCGGCTCTCCGCACGAAATCTGGGTGTTCATTCCGGCTTGCTTCCTCCGGATCTCTCGGTTCCGGTCGCGACCACCTCCGCTCCTACGAATGGGGCCGGTGTTTTACTACAGTCCGTCTTCCCGGATCAATCTAGAGGGTGGCTCTTACGGAGTCATTACGAAACCTTTACAAGATGCTAAACAGTGCAACTCCGTACCTACATCACTCTACCGCGTGCAGGTTCAGGGTAAGGCCGACGCAGCGGTTGAGCGTATTCACGAGGGGCGAACGCGCCAGAGCGGTCTGCCAAATTTCCTTCAAGATTTTCTCGTCAGCATCGGCGCTTACGTACAGAGTGCAGGAGATCGTTTCAAAGCCGGGATGACCAGTCTCGCCCACAACGCCCAGATAAACGAGGGGATTATTGAGCCGCCCGAAGATGCTGGCTTCCATCGCATCAACCTCGACGCCGCGCCTCGCGGCATGCGACGCGAAGCCGCTGATGAGATCGCCACCCAGAGCGCCGAGCAGATACTCTACCGCATCGGGATGCGCGTCGGCTTCCCTGAAGCTGGCCTGCCCGCCGACGGTGAAAGCATGATTACGTGTGTAAGCCGTCGCCCAACCTTCGCCCATCCAGCTCACACGGGATGTCCAGGCATAATCCGTGTCATCCACTGGTGCGCTCAACCCTTACACAGGGTGCGACGGTCTGACGGTTCGAATAGGCGAATCCTTCTACCCCGCTCGGCTTTACCAAGCAGCGCGCCAGCGTCGACGAATAACACCCCACCGCCGCAGAGCAAACCGACGTTGGTCACGATAACCTCCTCACGTACAAACGGCCGTCAGCCAGTCCCTGCATAGTCTGCCCTGAGCACCGCGGCCGCCTGCGCCAGCACCTCCAACTTGCGTGTGGCTACTCTAACGCTATTCATAGGCCGGCTGGAAAAGGTGCCGAAGCCACAATCGGGATTAAGAAAAATGCGCTCCGGCGGCAGGTATTGCAGCGCCTCTTTGACGCGCTCCACGATCGCTGCGACGGGTTCGGTCTCTGGCGTGCGGGGATTGACGACACCCAGTCCAAGCTCCTTCTCGTCGACGATCTCGCGCGAGCCAAGCAGGCTCCTGCTGGCTCCAGTTGCCCCGGCAAACGTGCAAACCGACGCGCAGGCCATCGAGGCCGGTGACGACGCGATTGATGAGATCAACCGCGAATTCCAGTTCCTCCGCGGGATCTTTACGGGCGGCAAGGGCGGCGCACATAAAGGTGCGCGTCTGCCCCTGGGTAAAAACCAGCTCGGTCAGGACCGGCTCATCGAACTGGACGAAGTCAGCTCCCGCATCGCGGAGCTCCGAGACCTCCTGGCGCAGGATGCGCACGACATCTTCGGCCAGATCCTCTTTGGTGGGATAGGCCGCGCGAGTCGCCTCCTTGACCCACATGGCGCGCGTCAACAGATAGGGGCCGGGCAACGGCACCTTGATGGGCCGGTCGGTATGCTGGCGCAAGAAGAGATACTCGTCGAGGGCGAGAGGCGCGCGACGTTCGATCTTGCCGACGCAGGTGGGATTTCGGATGGAGAACGCAGGCACATCCAGCGTTTGCAAGATGCGCTCGAAGCCGTCCTTATCTTCGACGATATCGAGCATCTCGGCGAGGGACATGAGCCGCACGCCATCGAGCTTCTCGGCCACGAACGAGTAGAAGTTATCGCGCCGCTGCTCGCCATCGGTGACCAGATCGACCCCGGCTTCTTCTTGCAAGCGCAGCGTTTCGAGTACGGCTTCGTCGGCCACCCTGTCGAACTCCGCGGCGGAGATCTTGCCCCGCTGCTTTCGACTCTGCGCGCGCAGAAGTTCGGGCGAGCGGGTCCAACTGCCTACCGTCGTCACGGGGAACAGAGGCACGCTCTTCACGAACTTCCTCCTTCAAAGAACTTCTGCTGCTCGACGGCTTCGGTGAGAGCCGCATAGCCCGTGGTGCGCTCCGGCAGCCACTCTTTGAGCCCTTCCATGTCCATCATCTCGCGGTGTTCCGGATTGTCGTAGCGCATCTCGAAGAGCGCTTCTTTCCAGCGTTCCTCCTCGTCGCGCGGGAAACTCTCCAGCACGGTGAAGTTGCAATGGTCGAAGGGCTCTGTCGTCGCCAAAGAGGTCAATGCGCTAGAATCGGCGGTGCCATCAGCTTGCCACCTCTCCCAGTTCAGGTCGAGTATGGCGCAGGCCTGGCTCTCTCCGCGTTGTAGGCAACGTAGAGCTTCCAGCTCGCCGCCGACGTGATCGCCGTGTTTGCCAACCATGAGGTCAAAGCGCCGCACGGTAAAATCTTGGCCCGGCGTCAAGCCGCTCTTCTGGAGCAGGCGGAGCGGGAGCAGCGTCGCCTGCGGGGAATCCTG
>JAIVIG010000365.1 GCA_020200675.1 Actinomycetota bacterium | reverse complement strand
GATGCTGGCCGTCTACCTCTGCGCGACGGGGATAGGGGCGGAGGTACCCTTCCTTGTGATGGTCTTCGTCTTCGTGGCGGGCTCGTTCGCGGGGGCTTTCAGCATGCTGCCGGGCGGTATCGGGGCGGCAGAGGCGGGGATGTACGGGCTGTTCGTAGGCGTGGCCGGGCTTTCGGCGGGGGTCTCGGCGGCGCTGACGCTCGTGATACGGCTCGCCACCCTCTGGTTCGCGACCCTCCTCGGCGTGATCGGCCTGTTCGTCGTTCGACGCGTGATCGGCGAACCTGCAGACCCGGCGCTTGCCGACAAGACCCAAACCCGCGAGGCGTAGTATAATCATTGTCTTCCTGTCCCCAGGCCTAGTGGCTTGTGAAAGCCTCCGTGGCCGTGTGTTATAAAGCCTGACCATATGCGACTAATAATCTCTGAAAAAGCAAATGCGGCAAAAAAGATAGCCCAGTTCCTTGCCGAGGGACCGGTCAAGGACGGCAAACACCGTTCGGTCCCGCACCACACCTTCGCCTGGCAGGGCGAGGAGTGCGTCTCGGTCGGCCTCAAGGGTCACGTCCTGAACCCGGAGTACCCCGAGGAGTACTCGAACTGGCAGAAGGTTGAGCCCTCCAGCCTCATAGACGCGGAGATCCAGAAGAACGTCTCCGAGAAGGGCGTCGCCGAGGCGGTGCGCTCGCTCGCCAAAAAGGCCGACGAGGTCGTCATCGCCACCGACTTCGACCGCGAGGGCGAGCTGATCGGCGTCGAGGCGCTGTCTCTGGCCTTCGAGGCGAACCCGAAGCTTCTGGATCACGTCCAGCGGGCGCGTTTCTCCGCCTTGACGAAGGGCGAGGTGACGCGCGCCTTCGAGAACCTCGTCGAGGTCTCGAGGGAGCTCGCGGCGGCGGGTGAGGCGCGGCAGGATATAGACTTGATCTGGGGCGCGACCCTGACCCGCTGGGTTTCGCGGGCGACGAAGCGCTACGGGAGCGCCTTCCTGTCTGTCGGGCGCGTCCAGAGCCCGACCCTCGCACTCATCGCCGAGCGCGAGCGCGAGCGCCGTGCTTTCAACCCCGAGCCCTACTGGGAGATAGAGGCGAACCTGCAGAACGGCGAGGCGTTCACCGCTCGCCACGACACGGCGCGCTTCTGGGAGGAAGAGCCGGCAAGGGCGGCGTACGAGAACCTTACGGAAACCGCCAGGGTCACGGAGGTCGAGGAGAAGTCGGCGACGCGGGCGGCCCCGGTACCGTTCAACACCACCGGCTTCCTCTCGGCGGCGGCGAACATCGGGATCAGCCCCTCGCGCGCCGCGCGGCTCGCGGAAGACCTGTACACCGACGGCTACATCTCCTACCCCCGCACCGACAACACCGTCTACCCAGTGTCATTGGATATGCGCGAGATCCTCGGGACCCTCTCCAGGGTCGAAGAGGTTGGACCGTACGCGGAGAAGCTGCTCGCGAGCGGCGAGCTCTCGCCGACGCGCGGCAAAAAGGAGACCACGGACCACCCGCCGATCTACCCGACCGGCCGCGCCTCCAAGGGCGCGCTGCGGGACGACCAGTGGAAGATCTACCAGCTCGTCGTGAGGCGCTTTCTGGCTACCCTTTCGGCGCCGGCCAAAACCCTACGCACGACGGTGCGTCTGGAATCCGGCGGGGAGCCTCTGGTGGCGGGCGGCACGGTCGTCACCCAGGAGGGCTGGCTCGCGGTCTACCCCTACGGCCGCAAGGCGGACGAGGAGATGCCCTCGCTCGCCGAAGGCCAGGAGGTCAGGGTGACCGGGACCGAGCTTCTGGCGAAGGAGACCCAGCCGCCGGGACGGTATGGGCAGGGACGCCTGATCCGGCTGATGGAGGACCTTGGGCTCGGCACGAAGGCGACGCGCCCGTCCATCATCCAGAACCTCTACGACCGGGGCTACGTCCACGACGACCCGCTCGTGCCCACGGAGACCGGCATAGCCGTCGCGAAGGCGCTCACGGACTTCGCTTCAGAGATAGCCACCCACGAGATGACCGCCGAGCTCGAGAGGAGCATGGACGAGATCTCCGAGGGCAAGATCAGCAAGGACTCCGTGGTGGACCGCTCGCGCGACGTCCTGCGCCAGGTATACGGCAACCTCGAGAGCTCCCAGGAGGAGTTCGCGGACATCGTCCGGAGCGGTATCCGCGAGGATTCCGTCCTCGGGCCCTGCAAGAAGTGCGGCAAGAACCTCACCGTCCGCCGGGCCCGCAAGAGCGGCAAGCGGTTCGCCGGGTGCGAGGGCTACCCCGAGTGCGACCAGACCTACTCGCTGCCCCCGCGCGGCGAGATCATACCGCTCGGCACGCTTTGTGAGGCTTGCGGGTCGCCGGAGATAAAGGTCGTCGGGGGCCGCCGACCCTGGATCACCTGCATCGACATGCAGTGCCCGAAGCAGCAGGAGAGGCGCAAGGCCGCCGCCGAGGCCAAGGCGGCCAAGGCCGAGGCCAAGGCAGCAGCCGGCCCCGAAAGCAACGGCAGCGCGGAGGGGGGTGAACTCGTATCCAAGACCACGCGAAAGAGGGCTACCTCGACGAAGGCTTAGGCGAAGACGCGGCAGAAGCCGGCGAGCGCCAGAGCGGGCGCGCAGGAGCTGGAGAAGTCCACCACCTGGAGAAGCGGCTGGACCTGGAGGTTCTCGAAGGGTCTCTTGAGCTCTTCGAGCCCTCGTTGCTCGCCAGGGCGGGCGGTCACCTTCTCCTCTGGACGATAGCCGTCGTGGTTTGCTATTCTGCCGCGCTATAGTCAAGGTAAACAAGAATTTGTTGTAGGTGAATAGTTTGGCCCCGGTAATTGGAGTAACGGCTACCCTTAAAGAAGACGTAGACTCGGTCGCCGAGCGGCCTCTGGGCTCTTTCGTGCGCGCGGACCTGGACTACGTGGCCGGCGTGGCCCAGGCCGGTGGGATACCGATCATCCTGCCGCCGCTCCCCGGGATGGCCGAGGAGGTGGCGGGTAGTATAGACGGTCTCTTGTTGTGCGGGGGCAGCGACCTCGACCCGGCCTACTACGGCGAGGAGCCAATACCCGAGCTGGGCGTGACGCTCCCCGTGCGGGACACCTTCGAGTTGACCCTCGTGGAGCAGGTGCTCGAGCGCGGTATGCCGGTATTCGGGATCTGCCGGGGCTTGCAGGTCTTGAACGTGGCCCTGGGCGGGACGCTCTACCAGGACCTCCCGAGCCAGTTGCATCCCGACCTGATCGCACACCGCCAGCAGATGCCGAAGTGGCAGTGGACGCACGAGGTCGAGGCGGATGGCGGGTCCGAGATCGTCAAGATCATGGGCTCCGACCACCTCCGGGTCAACTCCTACCATCACCAGGCGATCAAAGACCTCGCCGAGCCTCTCGCGGCGGTCGCCCACACTTCCGATGGGGTGATAGAGGCCGTCGAGTCCCACAACCTCTCCGAGCGCTGGCTGGTCGGCGTGCAGTGGCACGCGGAGGCCATGCGCGACGCCGGTCCCGAGCACCGCAACCTCTTCGAAGCCCACGTCGAAGCCGCTAAACGGTACGCCCTCCACCGGGCGGCCGCGTAGGGCCCTCTGGCCGTACAGACCGACCGCGGCCTCTTCGTCACCGTGGAGGGGCTCGACTTCTCCGGCAAGTCTACCCTCGTGAAGAACCTCAGAGCACTTCTCTCGGACCTGGATCCACCACCCTACTTTACCCGCGAGCCAGGCGGCACGCCCGCGGCGGAGCGGGTCCGGGCGGTGCTCCTCGATCCGGAGCTCGAGATGGAGGCCTGGACCGAAGCCTACCTGTACGCAGCGGCCCGGGCGGATCTGGTGCGACGCGAGATCCTGCCTCGCCTGGAGAGCGGAAGGGTCGTGCTCTGCGAACGCTTCCTCGACTCGAGCATAGCCTACCAGGGCGCGGGCCGGGGCTTGGGCGTAGCCGAGGTGCGGGATCTGAACGCGTGGGCCGTCGGGAAGGTGGTGCCGGAGCTGACCTTCTACCTGCGCCTGCCACCCGAGGAGCGCGCCCGGCGGGCCCGCGAGTCTGGCGCCACGCTGGACCGCCTGGAGCAGGTCGGCGACGACTTTATGCGGCGCGTCGAAGAAGGCTTCGAGGAGATAGCCCGCTCCGAGCCGGACCGGGTGCGGGTGCTCGACGCAACTCTTTCGCCGGAAAGGATGGCGAAGACTGTCGCGCGCGAGGTACGGGACTTGCACTATACTCGTGGAAGTGGGGCCTAGATCTGAGCCAGAACAGGGAAGTGGATCGTGGAGAGAGGACCGGAGGACCGACGGGACGGGAGCCAGAGGAGCGACGAGAGTACCAGGCGGAACGCTATAGGTATCGGCGTTGGCGTCTTTGTGGGTGCCTGCGTCGGCGGCGTATTAGTGGCGGAGCTGGTGGGCAACGTCTACCTGGGTATCGGGATCGGGGCGGCGATCGGTGCGCTTATCGGAGGTGTTATCGGAACGCGAGCCGGCCGGTAGACCCGGGCGGTTATGTAGCGTGCGGAGACAAAGAAGTAGCTCATCGGACGTGAGACGGTGAGGGGAGATAACCTCGACTCCCGACTCCAGGCCCCCCCTGCGTCTGGCCCCCCCTGCGTCTGGACCCCCCGGCATCCTGCCGGGGGAGGGGGGGTCTACTCCCGCTCTTTCAGCGGTATCCTGGGGAACGCTCCGGCCCTCAGGCTGCTAGAGAACGCGCTCGAATCTGGGGAGGTATCCCACGCCTACCTGTTCTACGGCCCGCCCGGAGTAGGCAAGCGTACCGTGGCGTACCGTTTCGGGGCAGAGCTCGTCTCGGACGGCGACGAGGGGGCCAGGGACCGGGCCTTGCGGAGGCTCCATCCGGACCTAGACGAGGTCGAACCGGAGGGCCAGTTTACGACCATCGGGCAGGTCCGGGAGGTAGTGCGGGGAGCGGCGAGCCGGCCGTTCGAGGGGGCGCGGAGGGTCTTTATCCTGCGGGCGGACACCCTGAACGTCCAGGCGGCGAACGCTCTGCTCAAGACGCTGGAGGAGCCGGAGGGCGGGGCGGTGTTCATACTGCTGGCGTCATCGCGCGAGGGCGTCCTCCCCACGGTCGCCTCCCGCGCCCAGGAGG
>JAIVIG010000103.1 GCA_020200675.1 Actinomycetota bacterium | reverse complement strand
GCCCCGCTCCGTTCCCCAGGATACCCACGTCCCCGTCGAGCTTGACGTACTGCAAGCCCGCCTCTTGTGCCCGCTGCTCCCCGGGGTCCGCCGCTTCGACGTCGTGCATCTCGCCGATGTCCCGGTGGCGGAAGAGGCTGGAGTTGTCGATCGTCACCTTCGCGTCCAGCGCCAGGACGCGGCCGTCCTCGGTCGCGACGAGCGGGTTGATCTCCACCAGGCTCGCGTCGGATTCCGTGAACGCCCTGTACAGGTTGTTTAACACCTGGCCCACGCCCTTGGCGACGTCGCCCTCGAGCCCGGCGTCGAAGATGAGCTCGCGCACCTGGTAGGGGAGCAGGCCGAGCAAGGGGTCTACGTAGATCCTTACGATGGAATCCGGGTTCGTCTCGGCCACCTCTTCGATGTCCACGCCGCCCTCGGTGGAGAAGAGTATCAGGGGCTTCTTCTCCGCCCGGTCCACCAGAATAGAAAGGTACATCTCGCTCGCGATGTCGGCCCCAGCTTCGATAAGCACCTGCCGCACCGTGTGGTCCCGGATCTCCATCCCGAGTATCTGTCTCGCCGCCTCTTCGACGTCCTCCGGCTCCTCTACGACCTTGATGCCGCCGGCCTTACCGCGCCCGCCGGTCAGGACCTGCGCCTTGACCGCCACCGGCCCGCCGAGCTGCTCGGCCGCCGCGCGCGCCTCCTCCGGAGACGCGGCGACGTTGCCCTCCAACGTCTCTATGTCGAACTGCCGCAGCAGTTCCTTACCCTGATACTCGTACAGATCCAAAACCCGCAACTCCCCGCGACGCCTCTAACGACGGTCGGTAATTATACCCACAGGCGTTGTGCCATATACTCACCCTTCTATGGGCCTCGGAACCGCGATAAACGTCGTGGCGGTACTGGTCGGCGGAGGCGTCGGCACCCTCGTTGGAGCACGGCTACCTCACGAGATGCGAAAGACGGCGATGCAGGCCATAGGGCTCGTCACGCTCCTCATAGGCGTCACCAACTTCCTCGAGTTCCACAACCCGCTCGTGCCGCTCGTCAGCGTGATAGTCGGGCTCGTGATCGGGGAGATCCTGGGAATAGACGCCTCCCTCAAACGGTTCGGCGACTACCTCCAGGAGCGCTTCTCGAAGGGGGAGAGCCCCGTGAGCCGGGCGTTCGTGACCACGAGCCTCCTTTTTTGCGTGGGGCCGCTGACGGTCCTGGGTTCCCTCGAAGACGGTCTCACGGGGGACTACAGTCTGCTCGCCCTCAAGAGCGCGCTGGACTTCGTCGCCTCGCTCTCTTTCGCGTCGGTTTTGGGCTGGGGCGTCCTGCTCTCAGCGGGGACGGTGCTCGTGGTGCAGGG
This sequence comes from Actinomycetota bacterium, assembly GCA_020200675.1. Taxonomy (GTDB): domain Bacteria; phylum Actinomycetota; class Rubrobacteria; order Rubrobacterales; family Rubrobacteraceae; genus Rubrobacter_F. The sequence goes on along the minus strand of JAIVIG010000103.1, from coordinate 3,736 downwards.
GACGCTCACGCTCTCGGCGGGGCTCCTCGAAGCGGTCGTGACCGGGCCGATGATCGAGGCAATGACGGCAACGGGAGGGGTCCTGATCCTGGGCCTCGGGCTCGTCTTGCTGGAGCTCAAGGAGGTGCGCGTCGCGAACATGCTCCCGGCGCTCGTCATAGCCCCCCTGCTGATCGTCGCCGCGCCCCTGTGGCCGCTGTAGGTTGAATATCGGGTGGCAGGCTCGGGTACACTACGGCGAGTCGTTCGAGACGTAGAGGAGTATAGGGATGGCCGAAGAGGCGAGGGAGAATACGGACAACGAGTGGCACGGCAGCCCGCTGCAGATGTGGAGCGGGCTGGACCCGTACGGCGTAGAGGAGATCGCCATTCAGTTCGTCACGGGCGACGAGGAGATCCTGAAGCCCCGCATTCGCAACGAGTTTCATTCCTACGAGCTGAGCCAGGCGGCTGCCTATCTAGAAGTCATCTCGCACCGACTGCCGTGACCCGCAAGTAGCTGCGAAGAAAGGAACCAAATGCACGGTATCGTACGAGCAAAGAACTTCGAAGAAAACAGCGGCGAGACGAGCCAGATCCACGTCGAGCGCGTGGAGGTCCGCTACTCCGACGGGCGGACGCTAACCTTCTTGCCCGAGGCCGGGCGGGAGAAGTTCAGCGAGGACGACATGCTGGAGCTCGCCAAAGTCCTCGCCCGCGCCGCCTCGACCGCCGAGTGGGCGGAGGCCAGCGACATATCCGGCCCGGGCGGCTAGCCTCGACCGGCATTTACCTTATCGGCCCGGAGGGTCGTCCGCGTCGGTGTAGCGGGTGTAGGAGTCGTAGTAGTCTTCGTCCAGCCGGATCTGCTCTCCCGCCAGCTCCCGGCGCCTTAAATCCCAGAGGACGCGCAGGTCGTGGTCGATCCGTTCGAGCCTGGCGCGGTCTTCTTCGCCCGCGTGATGGATGCCCTCGCGCGCCACGAGCCGCTCCCGCTCCTCGGAGAGTTCCTGGATCTTCTGCATCACGCTCTGCGCCATCGTCCTACCTCTCGCTCTGTGTACGATCTCCTGCTTCATTCTATAGCGGCAGGCTTCTACGAGGTTTCTGTCAGGCGGGCATGCGTACTCTACAATTTAGGGAAACAGGAGGCACGGTTTGCTCGAGAAGATTTACCACCTGGGCTACGCGGTCGAAGACATCGAGGCGGCGGCCCGGTTTTATGAGGAGCACTTCGGCGCGCGGGTAGGCGAGCCGGAAGAGGTCGAAGAACAGGGAATAGTAGCCACGATGTTCGAGGTGGGGGAGTCCATGATCGAGCTGGTCCAACCGACCCGCCCGGACTCGCCCGTGGGCAAGTTCCTCGAGAAGAGGGGCGAAGGCTTCCACCACGTCGCCTTCCAGGTGGACGACCTGGAAGCGTCCCTGAGAGAGCTAAAAGAGAACGGCGTCGAGCTGATAGACGAGGAGCCGCGCATCGGGGCGGGGGGCACGCGGATGGCGTTCCTGCACCCCAAAGGCGCCCACGGCGTCCTCACCGAGCTCGTCGAGCTGCCCGAGAAGGACCAAGGTTAGGAGGGGCACGAGTGACAGACGTCGAGAAGCGTGGCGAGGAGCGCCAGGGCGAGCGCCGGACGGAGTCCGGGATCGAGGTGAAGCCCGCTTACAAACCCGAAGACCTCAACGGCTTCGACTACGCCGAGAAGCTCGGCGGCCCCGGCGAGTATCCTTACACTCGCGGCGTCTACCCCTCGATGTACCGCGGCCGGCCCTGGACCATGCGCCAGTACGCCGGGTTCGGCACGGCAAAAGAGACCAACCAGCGCTTCAAGTACCTCATAGAGGCCGGCCAGACCGGTCTCTCGGTCGCCTTCGACCTGCCCACCCAGATGGGCCGCGACTCCGACCACCTGCTCGCTCGGGGCGAGGTCGGCAAGGTCGGGGTCGCCATAGACTCCATCCTCGACATGCGCGACCTCTTCGACGGCATCCCCCTCAAAGACGTCTCGACCTCCATGACCATCAACGCGACGGCCTCCATCCTCTTGCTCCTCTACTCGCTCGTCGCCGAGGAGCAGGGCGCGGAGGCGAAGGACGTCACCGGCACCACCCAGAACGACATCCTCAAGGAGTACCTCGCGCGCGGCACCTACATCTACCCGCCGGCCCCTTCCGTGAGGATCACCACCGACATGTTCGCCTACTGCGCCGCAGAGCTCCCGCGCTGGAATACGATCTCCATAAGCGGCTACCACATCCGCGAGGCCGGCTCGACGGCGGTCCAGGAGCTCGCCTTCACCCTCTCCAATGCCATCGCATACGTAGAGGCGGCGATGGAGGCGGGGCTCGAGGTGGACGACTTCGCCCCGAGGCTCTCGTTCTTCTTCAACGCCCACAACGACCTCTTCCAGGAGGTCGCCAAGTACCGGGCGGCGCGCCGGATGTGGGCCGCGATCATGAGAGACCGCTTCGGCGCTACGGACGAGAAGAGCCTCAAGCTCCGCTTCCATACCCAGACCGCCGGCTCCTCCCTGACGGCCCAGCAGGCCGAGAACAACATCGTGCGCACCACCGTGCAGGCGCTCTCGGCGGTCCTCGGCGGCACCCAGAGCCTCCACACCAACGCCTTCGACGAGGCGCTCGCCCTCCCGACCGAGAAGAGCGCCAGGATAGCCCTGCGTACCCAGCAGATCCTGGCGAACGAGGCCAGCGTTACCGACACGGTTGACCCTCTGGCCGGCTCCTACTTCGTCGAGTCGCTCACCGACGCCGTCGAGGAAGAGGCGTGGGGGTACATAAAGAAGATAGATGAGATGGGTGGCTCGGTAAAGGCTATCGAACAGCGTTATATGCAGCGCGAGATCGAGGAGGCCGCCTACCGCTACCAGCGCGAAGTCGAGAAGGATGAGCGCATAATCGTCGGCGTCAACCGCTACGCCACCGACGAAGACCCAGACATGGAACTCCACACCGTGGACGAGACCATCCTCGACCCTCAGACCGAACGCCTGGAGGGGTTGAGAGAGAGCCGTGACTCGGCCGCCGTCGAGAAGGCTCTCGCTAATCTCAAGCGTGCCGCCGAAGGTAGCGACAACCTCCTCTACCCGATGAAGGAGGCTCTGGTAAACATGGCCACCCTGGGCGAGGTCTCCGACACCCTGCGCGAGGTCTTCGGCGAGTACCGGCCCTGATTAACCCGAGCCGTAGCGGGCTTCTCGTGGTCGCAGCTTCGGACGTCGTGTAGTGCTCTCGGCATGTCTCCTGCAAGCGCTTCAAAATTTGTACCCGAATAATTCAGCTCGGGAAACGAGGGCCTACAGATGCCACGTTGTTCTCGGAAGCTCGGAAGTGCCGCGAGCATACAGAAGAGGGCCAGGGCTCTAAGCGGCTCCGGCCCGTTTGCATACCGCGGCTATCAGCCTAGAGGAGGGCTAATAACAAGCCCAATACCATCCGTACCACCAGTCCCACCACCACCCGCAGTTCATGCCCATGTCCTGAGCCACGGCCGGCAGGGCGCTGCTGCCCGCCATGACCGCCGCCATGATTGCGGCCAGCGCGAGCAACGAAACGATGCGTCTCATAACGCGACCTCCTTTACCCGGCGATCCCCGACGAATCGCTCACACCCTATTACCGGTAGTTTGTTGTTAGCGGACATAGAGGCAGAGGCCTTCACCCGAAAACACCCACTCGAGCAGCTTCTGCAACTCTTCGGGCGGGTCCCTGTCGGAGAACGCCCTCCAGTATCGCCACA
>JAIVIG010000102.1 GCA_020200675.1 Actinomycetota bacterium | reverse complement strand
CTCCGGCGCCAGCTCCCTCGCGGCGCGGACGAGGCCGCGGTGGAGGGAGGCGCGCCGCAGGCTGCCAGCCAGGCCGAGTATCCGGAAGTCATCCATCGCGCTCCTCTCAACGGGGTCGTTTCGTGCCTCTCCGCGCTCTTTCCTTATCGACGGCTTCGCGGACGGCGGGGGCGACCTCGCTCGCGAAGACTTCGATCTGGTGTACGTGGTCCTCGGAGGGCCAGTAGATAAAGGTGTCCATTCCAAACTCCAGGGCGAAGCGCGTCAGCTCCTCGATCCACTTCGAGACGGGACCTTCCAGCAGCCCGTCGCCTTCAGGACCGATGTTGCCGGAGAGGTTGTAGACGCGCTTTATTTCCTCCGGCCTCCGTCCCGCTTCGGCGATCCCGGCGTCTATGCGCTCGTGCAGTTTGGGTAGCCGCTCCGGGGGCGCCCAGAACAGGGAAGGCACCCAGCCGTCCGCGAGCCGGCCTACGAGCTTCAACATTCGAGGACCGGCCGCGCCGACCCAGATACCTATGTCGTGGACGGGAAGCGGACCGGGGCGCATACCGCGTAGCGAGTAGAGTTTGCCGTCGAACTGCAACGAGCGTTCGTCGCTCCAGACGAGCCGCATGACCTTTATGGCTTCCTCGACGGACTGCACGGCTTCACCGGGACTCCTGCGCGGACCGCCCATCGCCTCTATGGCGTCCCAGAATGCTCCTGCTCCGAGACCCATTTCAACACGTCCTCCGGAGAGCACGTCGAGGCTGGCGGCGGCCTTGGCGAGCATGGCGGGGGGACGCAGGGGAAGGTTGGCGACGTCGGGGAAGAAGCGGATGCGCTCGGTCACGGGGACGAGGGTGGAGATCAGGGTCCAAGTATCGAAGAACCTGCGCTGGTAGGGATGGTCCTGTATGCCGACGAGGTCGAGCCCCAACCTGTCCGCTGCCTTCGCTATTCGTGCCGCCCAATCCGGCGGGTCGGCCAGCGGCTCGACGCTGGCACCGAACTCTAGCTTTCTACCGTAGTCGTTCATCGCGCTTTACCCACCGATCTACTATTCGGGTGGAAGGCGTCGGTGTCGATGCCCCAACCCACGATGCGGCGCGGTGCGATCCGGATCAGCTCGGCGTCGAAGTCCGAGTTGACATCCTCTCCGCCTTCTTCGAAGACCTCCGCCCGCCCGCGCACCTCGACCCCGCGGGCCTGCCAGGGCGGTAGCACGTCGTCCACCACGAACGCCGCCTTACCGGTACGAGCAACGTCGCGGAACTTCTTGCTAGCTCCCAGGTTATGGCCGCCGATGTCGATGGTATCCAGTTCCGCGTTGTGGCGGAAGCCCACCGGCACCACGTGTGGCTCACCTGATCCGTTCACCGTCGCGAGCCGGCCGAGTTGCTGGCCCTGGAGGTACTCGATCTCCGCCGGCGTAAAAGCGCTCATGTTTCAGTCTCCGGCTCTTCCTGGCTCGCCGCTTCCCTCGCCTGATCGTAGTTCCAACCGAGGATCTCGAGCACCACAGAGGCGTCTTCTTGGTCTTGTATGGGGTAGCTTACGTAGCCTTCTACTCCCGCTAAATGCGGGGTTGCGCGGCCTCGAGCGAGGAGTTCCTCGCGCACCTCTGGTGTGACGGGGAGGTCCGCTATCCGGTCGCGACGATGCAGGTGCCCGATCTCGCGCTCCCCGTAGCGGAACGCGGTGGCTCCGAACCTGCCGGGCGTAGCGGTCACGCCGGGCCAGCGGAGTACCTCCTGCTCGATGGTCAACGTCAACGCGTCGGCTTCCACGGCACCTCCTCTTTCTCTTTTCGTCGCGTCCGGTGGGCGAGTTCACGAGGTGCGTTGGTCGCCTTTGCCTCCGGTCCGGTTTTCGGTTTCTTCGGCCGGTACGGCTTCCGGGTGTCCGGTCCCTTTGGCCGGCGGTTGTTTGTTGGTCTCATGCAGCTTGAGCGAGGCGGCGAACGCGAGCGTGAGGGCCACCGCTATTACCAGGAAGGCGTCGGAGAAGGCTGCGGCGTTGAGCGTGTACAGGGGGTTGAGGGCGTCCGCTCCCGCTGCTCTTCTCGCCGCCAGGAACGTCCCGACTACCGCGGGCCCGGTCCCGCCGCCGAGGAAGAAGATGCCCTGAAAGATCCCGAGCCCCACTCCAGCCTCCGCTCGCGGAAGCGCCGCGGCCGCGGCGTTGGTGGTGGGGGAGTTGGCGAAGGCGAACCCCGCTCCCACGCCGAGCATGCCCGCGGAGACGACGATGGGGGAAGCGCCGGCCGCGAAGGTCGAAAGGAAGAGGGCGGAGAGCAGCATCACCGCCAGACCCGCGAAGATGGGCGGCCTCACGCCGACGCGGTCTGAGAGGCGTCCGGCGAACGGGGAGAGGATGGCCAAAGCGATGGCGCCCGGCGTCAACGCCAGCGCCGCTGCGCTGCTCGGGAGTTCGTTAACCGTGGAGATGAGGAGCGGGATGATGACCAGACACGAGACGTTGGCCAGCATCGAGAAGAACCCGACGACCACGGCGGCTACGAAGCCCGTGTTACGGAAGAGGTTCGGAGAGACGAACGGATGGGGGGCGGTCGTGATACGTCGGGTGAAGCCTGCCGCTGCCAGTGCCGACCCCACGAAACTGCCCCAGGACGAGGCCGAGTCGAACCCGGCGACTTCACCCTGGGTGATCCCGAACAAGAACAGCCCGGCGGCCAGCGCGAGCAGAACGCCTCCGGGCAGATCGAAGCTCCGGTCATCGGACCTCTCGGTGTGCGGCAACTCGCGGAAGGCTATCGGTATAACGATGAGCGCCAAGAGGAGCGTGCCGTAGAAGAGGGCTTGCCACCCGGCCACGGTCTCCACCACGCCGCCCAGGACCGGCCCGACCGCGGCGCCGATGCCGACGCTGGAGAAGATCAAACCGAGAGCAGTCCCACGGTCTCCTGGCGCCAACACTTTCGCCACCGACGCGGTCGCCAGGGCCGGTATCGCCGCTCCTCCGGCGGCTTGCAAAATGCGTCCGAAGACCAGCAGCAAGAGGTTCGGGGCGAGCGCGCAGAAGAGGGAGCCGGCGGCGAACACGAGGAGGCCCAAACAGAAGGTCCATCTCAGGCTGAAGAGGTCCGAGACGCGCCCGTAGAGGGGGATGCCGACGGCGTAGACGAGGAGGTAGCCGGTGATGACCCACCCGACCTGCCCCTCCGAAGCTCCGAATTCCTCCTGGATGCTGGGCACGACCACGTTGACCATCGAGCTGTTCAAAACCGAGACGAAGACGGCGGAGATCAAAACCGCCAACAGCAGCCGGGTCGAGCCCCCCGACGACGCCTCTTTCTTGCCGCTCTTGTCCGGGGGACTCACCGTCCGTCTAAGCCACGGTCCGGAGCGTGCGCCCGGCCGTCTCTTCGTCTCCCAGCTTCGCCGCCATCTCGACCACGAGCCTCCCGAGCGACTCGAGCCGCCCGGCTACCGCTTCGTCGTTGACGTTCCCCTCATCGTCGAAGACTCTCCAGGATTGCGTCACCGGCACGGAGAGCGGGGCCGCGACGCCGCGCAGGGCGTGAACGACGTTGACCATCGCGTTGATGGCGTTGATCGCCGCCGTACCCCCGCCGGCCGTCGCGACGAGCCCCACGACCTTGTCCTGCAGGTAGGGCTTATCGTCCCGCGCCATGAACTGCGCGAAATCCAGGGCGTTCTTGGTTACGCCCGCGAGCGTCCCGTGGTAGGCGGCCGTGCTCCACAGCATCGCGTCCGCGCCGCGCATGGCCTCCACGAGCTTCTCCGCGCTCTCGCCAAACTCTTCTAAAGGCTTGCCTGGCTCGTACATCGGCAGGCCGAGCTCGCGCAGGTCCAACAGCTCGGTCGTCGCCCCGGCTTCCTCCGCGGCCGCGAGCGCCTCCTCCAGCGCGCGCAGACCGGTCGAACCTTCTCTCAGCGTGCCGCCTATACCGACGACGTGTGGCCTCTTCTCTATCGAAGTCATCAAATCTTCCTCCCAAAACTCGTGACCGAAAATGGTCTTCGATAAACTATCGTTCTCCAGCCCCGGGTTCCCGGGTGAGGTTGTCCTGGATCCTACCCAGCAGCCCGCGCAGAAGAACTTCTTCCTCGGCCGTGATCCCCGCGAAGGCAGATTCCTGAACCGCCTCCCAGCGGCGCTCCACCGGCTCGCGCAGCTCCCGGCCCTTTTCTGTCAGGTATACCCTCGTGCACCGGGCATCACGCGGGTCCCGGCATCGCTCGAGAAACCCGGCCTTCTCCATGCGGCTGAGCATGTTGGTGACCGTGGGGGGCTCCACGCCCAACCGGTCGGCGAGCTCGGACGGCGTCAGCCCGTCCTTCCCCCAGAGGTGCGAGAGCACCATCTCCTGCCCGACGTGCAGTCCCACCTCCGCCAGAACAGCCCCGACCGCGCCGCGATGCGCCTTGCAGACCCGCGCCAGGAGGTAGCCGGTCGTCTCCCCGATGGGTCTCGTCGCCGGGGACCTCAGCGCGCTTCCTCGCCCGTCGTTACCTCCGGCGCGACCTTCTCCGCCTTCTTCCTGCCCCTCTGCACGAGGTGCTCGTAGTTGAGGCGGAAGAGCTCCACGACGGCAGGGGCGTCCTCCGGCCCGCGCGGATAGTAGCTGACCCAGCCGGTCTGCGGAAAGAGGTGGTGCGGCTCGGCCTTGCCCTCCGCCACGAGCTCCTTCCGCATCCGAACCGGGAACGGCAAGTCCGCCAATCGGCTCCCGTGAAGGTGCCCGATCTCGTGCCCACTCACCCGAAACTCGACCCCGCCAAACCGGTGCGGCCTCGCCTCGACACCATCCCAACTCGAAACCTCGCGCTCTACTACCTCTCTTACGCTCGTCATCTCTCTCCTCCCGTGCCCCCAACTTTAGTTAGCCGGCTAATTAAAGGATACTCTTTGTTGGATGTATGTCAAGGTGGATCGGGAGGGTGGTGGGGCAGAGGAGCAAGTCGGGATGCTCCCGGTTTTGCCTGAGGCGCCGCGGCTGGATCTCATGGGAGGGTGACATCGAGGACGAACGGCGAGCACGAAGAGGAAGCAGGATGATCGGTAGCGAGGCGGTGAGCGCCGCGATCCCAGGCAGGTTCGGCGTATTTCCCACGCCGAACCGCTC
>JAIVIG010000273.1 GCA_020200675.1 Actinomycetota bacterium | reverse complement strand
CGGAGGAAGAGACTCTCTTCTTCGACCTCGGCAGCGGGGCGGTGCGCGGGATGCTTCACGCCGAAGTCGACCCGTTCGCCGTGGACCGCATCTTCTTCACCCACTTCCACCCGGACCACACCGTGGACGTCGTCCCGCTCCTCTTCGCCATAAAGTACGGCGCCGAGGAGGAGCGTGAGAGACCGCTCACCCTCTATGGTCCCGAGCCGTTCGAGGACTTCTTCGGCGGGATAACGGACGTCTGGGGAGAGTGGATGCTCGGCGACTACCCGACCGAGGTCCGGGAACTACCCCATGCCTGCCCCTCCCCCATCGACCTACCCGGCCTCCGCGTGAATTGGGCGCCAGCCAAACACCGCCCCGAGAGCATCGCCTACCGTCTAGAAGGAGTGAACGGCGCCTTCGTCTACACCGGCGACACCGAGTACGCGGAGTCCGTCGTGGAGCTGGCAAAAGAAGCGCACACCCTCCTCATCGAGTGCTCCTTCCCGGACGATGCCCCCGTACCCGGACACATGACCCCCGGCGGGGTCGCCAGGATTGCCCGTGAGGCAGGGGTCGAACGTGTCGTTCTCACCCACATATACCCGCCGGCGGACGCGCTGGATCTGACGCAGGAAGTCGGTCGCGGGTTTGAGGGCGAGGTGTTGGTAGTCGAAGACGGGCTAGAGTTTAGCGTCTAAGAATCGTGAGCAAAGGGGCGCAGCTCTAAGAAGAGCACTCCTTACAGCGACCGTGCAGCGTGATCTCGTGCCAGTCGGTAACGAAGCCGGTCTCGCGCTCGACCTGCAGCGCCAGGTACTCCATGAGCTCCTCGTTGAACTCGATAACCGTGCCACACTCTCTGCAACGGGCGTGGTGGTGCATGCGTTCGGTGGCGAGCTCGTAGCGCGAGTACCCCTCCCCGAAGTCCTCCTTGCGTACGATCCCGAGCTCGTGCAACAGGTCCAGCGTCCGGTACACCGTGGACAACCCGAGCTCCGGGTACCCTCCCTTGACCTGGTCGTAGATCTCCTCCGCGGAGAGGTGCCTGCTCCCCTCGAGCTCCCGCACGATCGAACGCCGCTGGTTCAACTCTGCCAGGTGAAGCAGATGCCCAGTCCTTTAGAGTTACCGTCTCAGGCGAGCAACTCACCTTCCGGTCGGTCCTCCGGGTTTGTGCCCTTGCTCTTCTCGATAAGCGCGCCCCGGATGTCCGTTATCTCCGTCGCTCTCCGGCCCGATGCGTTCGCCGTCGGTCGATTCTGCAGCGTTGCGTAGTTCGCGTTCCAGGCGTCGGAAGCCGTCAAGATGTGCCCTTCCGGGGCGAGGTCTTAGGCTCTGGCGCTCGGGATCGGATGCGTGGTGCACTTCGCGCCGGACGCCGTTTTCTCGGGGATGTCCGTTCCCGGCGGCCTCCTGCCGCTCGGCCTCGTGATCTACGGCGTTCTGCGCGTCCTCCTCGCTACGTTGCTCGTCGGCCTGCCTTCTCCCGTTTTCCGTTGTGCGTTGCCCATCTTCGAGCGGCGCGTCGGTCTTGCTCTGAAACTCGAACACGCTCTCTCCGCTACTGGAACTCCTTTCGCGTCCGCCGTATGTTCGCATCACGATCGGGAGGAGCAAGGCGCAGATCAAGGCCGCGTTGACCAGTACGATCAGGGCCAGACCAAGCCCCAGGATGCTGGCCGTGACGAAGCCCGTGAGGGCGAAGACGCCAGCGGCGACGACGGCCCTCGCGATAGCTCTCGTCGCCCGGCGGCTCTCTTCTCCTTTGGCGCGGAATACGCTCTTTTTGCGGCCGCCAGGCCACCAGTTCCAGTCGCCTAGTATCCGCATGGTGGCGGGGACGTCGCCATGAGACCCCTGGCGACGCTCGCGGTGTTCGACTCGCCTTCCTCGTAAGCCTCCCGGATGCGCGAGAGCAGAAAGACCTCGTAGTCCATCGAGACGCCGAAGATAGTGCAGAACATCAGGATCGGCAACGTCGCGTCCACGAAGCCCAGGGGCGTGAAGCCGAGGATGCCCGAGAGGTTGCCGTCCTGAAAGACGAAGACCATCGCCCCGAAGCTCGCGGTGAGGCTGAGGATGTTGACGATCACGGCCTTCAAGGGGATGAAGACGGAGCGGAAGGTGAGAAAGAGCACGAGGTAGGTTACGCCGAGCACGAAGGCTACCGCGTAGGGGACGTTCCCGTACAGGTTCGAGATGAAGTCTTTCTGCCCGGCCGGAAGCCCGCCGACGAGGAAGCTCGTCCCCTCGGGCGGCGTGATCTCCCGCATCTCCCCCACCGTGTCCCGCGCCTCCTCGACGTACGGGCTGCTCCCGGTGACCACCCGCAGCAGCGCCCTGTCCCCGGCCGCGTAGAAGCTCAAAGCGTTCCCTACCTCCTCCGATTCCCGAACCTCCGGTAGCGCCAGCACGTTCGCCACGCCCTCGGGGGTCGCGGCGCCGTCGGCGGAGACGCCCTCCGGTAACTCGGGGATCTGCCTTTCGATCTCCTCGGCGGCGCGCCTCTCGGCCTCCGCCCGTACCCGCTCCTCCGCGCCCGGCGGCACGGCTCCGTACTGCCCGCGCAGGGCGTTCAACTGCTCGGTGGTAGCCTCGTCGGCCGATCTCGCGGCTTCCGTCTCGGCTTCTTCGCGGGCCTCCCCGAGGCTCTGCGCGTACTCGCGGGCTGCTTCTTCGCCGACTGTGTAGATGCTATCGACGCGCTCGACGTTCTCCGTCTCTCCGATGCGCCGGCCGAGGTCGCGGATTTTCTCGAGGCTCTGGGCGCTCAAGGGGTCGTCGGGGAGGGTCGCGACGACCTCTATCGGGGTCAGGCCGGCGTAGTCGAAGTCCTCCTTCAGGATGTCGTCACCGGCGCGTGACTCGTACCGCTCCGGGAGCACGCTCGCTTCGGGGACGCCGACCTTCATGTGCATCGCCGGGTACAGGAGGGCGAAGAGCAGGGCGCCGACGACGAGTAGCACGACCAGCGGACGGCGCATCACGAGCTCCGCGCTCCTCCCCCACAAGCCGGTTGGGTCCCAGGATGCCGAGAACCGCCGGCAGGAGCGTCAAGGCGGCGGCCACGGAGGCGAAGACCACGAGGGCACCGGCGACCCCAATCGAGCGCATGAACGTGTACGGGAAGAACAGGAGGCCGGTCAGCCCGATCAGGACGGCGGTGCCGCTGAAGAAGATGCTCCTCCCGGCCGTCTCGACCGTGCGGGGGACCGCCTCAGAGACCGGGCCGAGATCCAACTCCTCCCGGAAGCGGCTCACGGCGAAGAGGGCGTAGTCGATGCCCAGGCCCAGGCCCAGCATCGTCGAGATGGTTAGGACGAAAGTCGACATATCGTAGATGCCGGCAACGAAGTTCAGAGCGGCCAGGGTGACGACGACGCTCGCGCCCCCGATCAGGACGGGCACGCCCGCGGCCACGAGGCTCCCGAAGGCAAGGATCAGGATCACGAGCGCCAGGGGAAAGGCGTACTCCTCGGCCCGGCGGATGTCCTCGTTGCTCGCCTCGGTGATGTCGAGGTACACGGCCGGCGCCCCGGTGACGTAGGTCGTGAGCGCCTCGCCGCGCACTTTGCCCCGCACCTCGTCCGCGAGGCCCTGCGCCTGGTCTATGGGGGTCTCGAAGCTGACCAGCGCGTAGCTCCTCTCGCCACTCTCGGAGAGAAATCTTGGATCTTCCGAGTCCGAGTAAGAGACGATGCTGCTCACCTCGTCGAGCTCGCGGACCTCGTCTAGGGCCGCGTTCTGGGCCTCCTGGAACTCCTCGCTCCCGGCGTCGATCCCGTCGCCCTCGAAGACCACGGTGATGGTAGAGGGCGAAGCGTCGAACTCATTGGCCATGATCTCCTGCACCCTCTCGGCGTCGGAGTTCGCGCCCTCGAAGCCGCCACCCTTGAGACGGTCCGAGAGGTTCGGGGCAAAGAAGGCGCCCGAGACCAGGAGCGCGCCCCAGACGAGCAAGACGAACCACCGGTAACGGTAGACCAGACGGCCCAAAGCGTAAAAGATCCTCAAAGGGTGCCGCAAACCTTCCTACGAGAGACGAGCCTTGCGCCTCTTATAGTACCCGAAGCAAGAACGGCCACAGGTACTTCTATCACAGAACGTACGCTTCTACTGATCTCTGCGGAGGCATCTAAACTCTAGGACAATGGATCGTATGGGAAAGACGCTATCGAGCCAAGCCACCGACTGGCGCGAAGGCAGACGTCTTCGCGCCTTCGAACTCAAACACCA
>JAIVIG010000101.1 GCA_020200675.1 Actinomycetota bacterium | reverse complement strand
AGTAGGGAGTCGGGAGGCGCTTCGCTTAGAGCTCGCTTCGGGAGTCGGGAAAACGACTACTACTCCTCGTCTCCCTGCTCCCCACCCCCCAGCGGGCGCGAAGTAACCAACCGGATTCCGTATCATTCCAGGAATCGTCGCGGTTCGCAAGGTTTTCGTGGCCTAGCCTACCGGCACTTGTCGCCGACGCCGAGGATGGGGTCGTGCCGTAGGGAAACTACCATGTGTAATAAACGGAAGTACGGTAGAGTCGTCGAGATGTTCGCATCGAGGGGAGGAGTTGGGGGCTAGGATCTACCCTCCCAGCCAGGATTCTAGCCATGCGCGCTGCCGCAAGCTCTCCGGGCTCATGGGCAATGCCATCGTCATGGGAAGAAAGAACAGGGCGGTTGCTACCACGCAGGTGGCGAAAGCGACGACCATCCAGGGCCGGTGCTTCCAGAGCCGGCAGAGCCAGTAGACCAGCGCCAACAGGGCGAAGGCGTAAGAAGGCAAGTAATGGTAGAGGAACGTCACCCGGGTACCCATCACCCACGGCAGCAGAAGGGCCGCGTAGCCCAGCAGTACCGGCACGAGTGGGTGATCCGCTATAGGCTTTTTGGCGATTAACTTTCGGCATACCAGTTCGCCCAGGCTCAGAACCACGGCGAGCGTACTGCTCCACCACAGGATCGGGTTGCCGATCGCCGCGATGGTCAGCAGCCTGCTCTCCGCGTCGGCTTCGTGGAAAAAGATTATCGGTTGCAGCATGAGCGGCCAGCTCCACCAGGGCGACGCCCAGGGGTGGTCGACTTGCAAGGCGATGCCGCCGGCGGCGTAGAGATGCCACTCCCACACTCCTATCCACGCCAGCCACGGGTCTCGGGTCCCGCCGGCGATCTCCCCAACGTAAACCACGAGAACGTAGACGACCGCCGAGATCCACAAACCGCCCACGAAGGGCTTGAGCAGCCCTTTGCGCCAGAGGACGTAGCCCACGGGCACTACCAGCCCGAGCGCCGCCCACTTGACGCCGACGGACAGACCGAGCAGCACGGCCGACCAGATGACCTGGCCCCTCCGCTCGGCGCGCAGGGCCGCAAGCAAGGTCGCCAGAACGAAGAACAGAAGGATGCCGTCGAGAAGGCCCGTCCGAGAGTAGACCACCAGTATCGTCTCGCTGGCGATAAAAGCGGCCAACAGCAGCGCCCCTACCCTCTCTTTCGTAAAGCACCACCCGACAACCGCCCCCAGACCCAGCAAAGCGCAACCAAAGAGAGCCGGCATCAACCGCCAACCGAGAGGAGTATCTCCCAGAAGGGCAATGCCGGCCGCCAGAAAGAGCTTGCCCAGAGGAGGATGCAAGTCGAAAACAGGTATTCCTTGCAAGTAGTTGTAGGCGAAGGTAGGGAAATACGTCTCGTCGAACACCCGGGTCGCCGGAGAGCCGAGATTGTATATACGGGCCCACAGCCCCACCACGAGGGCGCAACCGGTCACGAGCAACATCGACCGGTAGGACCAGGATCCTTGAGTCCAGAACCTCATCTTCGTACGTTACTAACTCTCGTAAGGCATAGCCAGCAGACCCTCGCAAAGAGACCGAGTACCGGCACGATCACCGTCGTTCCGGACTCAACACGCAACTTGGACAACGCCCCTTTGCTACCCGCGGTGAGCTTTACCTCTCGACGGGCAGGTCCTCCCGCATCCCCCACTCGTTCCAGGAGCCATCGTAGTTGGCGAGGTTCCTGTAGCCGAGCCGGTGCAGGGCGAAGAGCGGCACCGTCGCCGCGACTCCCCCATTACAATAGGCGACTATGGGCTCGTCCCTGTCCTCCGGCACTCCGGCCTCGCGTAGCTTCTCTTCCATCTCCCGGTCGGAGCGAAAAGTGCCACTCTCCGGGTCCAGCAACGTGTCCGCGTGGAGGTGCTCGGCGCCGGGGACGCGCCCGGCCCGGCCCTCTCCCCGCGCCACCGCGCCGGTGTACTGGCCCTCGTCGCGCGCGTCGAGGATGAAGGCGCTGCCGCCCTGGCTCGCGGCCAGTACCTCTCCGGCCTCGGCGCGACGCTCTGGGCGAGGACGTGGGGTGAAGGTGGCGGGGTGCGGATCGGGTACCTCGGTGGTGGTCGGGCGGCCCTCGGCGGTCCACTTTCTCCACCCGCCATCGAGGACGGAGACGCGATCTTGGCCGTAGAAGGTGAGCGCCCACCAGAGGCGGGTGGCGAACTGGCCGCCCGCGTGGTCGTAGACGACGACGTGGGTGCCGTCGCCGATGCCCAGAGAGCCCATCAGGGCGGCGAAACGATCCGGCGGGGCGACCTGCACTGGGACGGGATCTTCGGGGTCGGTGATGTCGCGGGTCCAGTCGACGTAGACGGCGCCGGGGACGTGGGCCTCTTCGTACTCGTCGCGCGCGGCCAGGTACTCGGCCTCCTGGCGGCCGTTGTCGAGGTCTCTCTTCTTTACGTAGCCGCGGATGTCCACGACCCGGAGGTCCTGGTCGTCGAGGTGCTCGGCGAGCCACTCCGTCTGGGTGAGGGGGTCGAAGTCTTGCATCGGTTCTCTTTACTCCTCCTCGAAGAGGTCGTGTTCGCGGGCGTAGGTTTCGGCGAGCTCCCGGGCTCTCTCGGTGTCGTGCTCGCGGATGCGGCCTTCGACGACCTCGTTCTCCAGGAAGTCTTT
Source organism: Actinomycetota bacterium (assembly GCA_020200675.1). Lineage (GTDB taxonomy): Bacteria > Actinomycetota > Rubrobacteria > Rubrobacterales > Rubrobacteraceae > Rubrobacter_F. Next base: position 9,309 of record JAIVIG010000101.1, on the reverse strand, counting down.
TATACGCTTGATCCAACGCCCCGGCCCTCGCCCGAAGAGCCGCATGAGATCGTTGCCGTCGAGCGGGCTCTCTAGCTTCTCCACGGAGTCCGCGGCCCGTATCTCGTCCACGCGGCTCTTCAAGCTACGCCAGGACTCCTCGGCTATGCGCCGCCGCCTGGGGGCGCTGCCGGTGATGTCGGCCCGGGCGAGCTTGAGGAGCATGTCGACGTTGGCGAGTTCGCGGTCGCCCCGGCTGAGGTACGTGTCGCGGATAAAGCGCCTTATGGCCGAGTCGCTCCACGGGTCGCGCCCCACCGCGTAGCCCATCGGGCGCATGTGATTCGCGACGAGGTGGGCGACGGCGTCGATGTCGTCCTTCGGGTAGGCGAGGCGCTTCATCGCCTTGCACGCTATCGCGGCGCCGACGTTCTCGTGGCCGTAGAAGTGAATCTTCTTGGGCAACGTCCGTCCGCCGCAACGCTCGCACTCGCCCTCCTCGGCGGTCTTCCGGATGCTCTTCGCCCCGCAGTAGGTGCAGCGATGCTCGTAGACGAGCGTGCGGGGCTTGCCGATGTCGTGGAAGAAAGCGGCCTTGCGCAAGACCTGGTCCGGCTCGACGTTCTGCGTGACTATAAGGGTATGCTCGAAGACGTCCTTGTGGTGGAACTCGGCCTCTTGTTCGACGTTCAGCGTCTCCATAAACTCCGGGACGATGTAGGGCATCAGGCCCAGGCGCACGAGGGTGCGAAGGCCCTTCGCAACGTTCTCGGAGAGGAGGATCTTCTCGAACTCGTCCCTTATGCGCTCGGCGCTGATGCTCTCGAGCCAGTGGGCGTTCTCTTTGATTGCCGCCTCGAGCTCCGTCGTCATTGCGAACGGCTTCTCTGGGGTCGAGAGCACCGTCTCGAAGCGCACCGCCCGCAGCATGCGCAGAGGGTCGTCGCGCATCCGCTCCAGAGGGTCTCCAACGGCACTGACAACACCCAACTCCAGGTCCCGCCGTCCGTCGAACGGGTCCTGTATCTCCCCCGTCTCCGCGTCGGCGGCGATAGCGTTGATCGTAAAATCGCGGCGCGCCAGGTCTTCGACCAGGCTCTCTCCGAACCTCACCTCCGGGTGCCGGCTCCCTTCGGTGTAGAGATCTGTCCGGTACGTCGTGACCTCCACGTCGTACTCTCCGACCCTGGCGCCGATGGTGCCGAACCTCTCCCCCACCGTCCACAGGTGGTCCGCAACGGGTCCGAGGAGTTTCTTGATCTCCTTCGGATACGCCCCGGTGGTCGCGTCCACGTCCTTACCTATGCTCCCCGAGAGCGCGTCGCGTACGAAGCCGCCGACGAGGTACAGCTCGCGCCCGGCCTCCTTGAACCTCTCCCCGAGACGCCCGAGAGGCTCGGGGACCTCGATGCTTTTTACTTCGGTCATCATATGTAGCTAGATTTTATTACGTAGAGCGCGGTGGGTTTGGGGAAGCCGGAGGCTCGTAGTTCCCTACTCGGGGATGGCGGCCTCGCGAGAGGGGTAGATGTCGAAGTAGTCCCCGAAGCCCGTGACCGCGAAGATGCGCTCGACGGCCTTCGAGGGGGCGGTAAGCCGGAGGGAGGTGCCTTTATTCTCCAGGGACTCCTTGGCGCGCATCAACGTCGAGAGGGCCGTCGAGTCCATAAACGCGATGGCGCCCATGTCCACCACCACCGCCTCCACACCCTCCGCTCCCCGTTCTATCGCGTACTGGACCTTCGGGGCCGTGTGGAGATCCACCTCTCCACGCACCGCGACGACCGAGTAGGTGTCGGCGTGCTCGTCTATGCTGACCTTGAATTCCACCGCGCTGATGCTCCGCTCTCTACCCAAGGATTTCTCGAACTCTAGCCTGCGTCGCCTTCTTCGAGGCACGAGCATATCATACAGGCCAGCTCGCGCAGCCAACCACCTGAGCACGGCGTGACGCATCGCTTTTTCTGGTAACATGCGGGACGCTGTGGGAAGAGTGGATCATCCAGATTCTGTGGAGAAGGTCGCAGTCTTTGTCGACGGGGCGAACCTCTACCATTCCATAAAAAGCTACTATAAGGGCGTCCTCGACTACGGCGTCCTCCTCGACGCCGCCGTCGGCAACCGCAAGCTTTTGCGCGCCACCTTCTACATCGTCGAGAAGCAAGAGGCAGACGAGAACTCCGGCGGATCGTCCGGCGCCCGCTCCTTCGTCTACAACCTCAACAAGTTCGGCTACAAGGTGCGCTCCAAGCCGCTCGTCGTCCACGAGAGCCTCTCCCCTGAAGGTGAGAAGACGGTCTCCCACAAGGGCGACTGGGACATGGGCATCGTCGTCGACATGATGTCCCAGGCCCTGCTCGACGTCTGCGACCTGCACACGGATCTCGGCGACATCCCCGATCTGTTTCGTTACAGCCGATCGGTCAGCCAGCAGCAGGTCGGCTAGCCGGTCCTCGCCAGTCTATAGCTACGGTTCGCCCAGGATCTTCACCTCCAGCTCCAGCTCGATGGCGAGCCTCTCGAAGACGGCCTCTCTGACGTGCTCGATCAGCTCCAGGGCGTCTCTGGCGGTGCCGCCGCCGTGGTTGACGAAGTAGTTGGCGTGGACGGGGGATACCTCGATCTGGCCGACCCGCGTCCCCTTGAGGCCCGCCGCCTCTATGACGCGCCCCGGGTAATCGCCCTCCGGCGGCTTGAAGGTCGAGCCGCAGCTCGGGCGGTTCGGGGAGCCGTTCATGCGCTGGGTGCGGAACTCCTTTATGCGGGCCCTTAACTCCCCGGGATCCCCGGTCGCCAACTCGTACGCCGCGCGCAAGACGACCCAGTCCGGGTGCTCGTGCAACGCGCTGCGGCGGTAAGAAAGCTTGAGCCCGGCGTTCGGCACGCGCTCCACGGCGCCCGTCTCCGGCTTGTACACGTCGGCCCAGCTCAAGACCTCGCTGGTGTCGCTGCCGTAGGCCCCGGCGTTCATGTACACCGCCCCCCCGACCGTCCCCGGCACGCCGCTGGCGAACTCGAGGCCCGCGAGACCGCGTCCGGCGGTCGTGTTGGCGAGCACCGGGTAGAGGACACCGGCGTCGGCCACCACGCTCGTGCCGTCTATCTTTACGTCCGTGAGCGCGCGGGCGAGCCTTATAGTCAAGCCCCTTATGCCGCCGTCGAGAACCAGGACGTTCGTGCCGCCGCCCAATATCGTCACGGGGACGTCGTGCTCGTGAGCGGTCTCGACGGCCTCTATCAGCTCGTCGGCGCCGGGAGGCTCCAGGAGGGCGTCGGCGGGACCGCCTATCTTCCAGGCCGTGTACCGTCTCAGGGGTTCGTCGAACTTGGCCACGGGGAAGAGTCGTTGTAAAGTTCGCTTATGCACCGGGGAGACTATAGTTCAGGCAAGGCCCCTCTGCAGCCCGGAACGGCGAGGCTCCGATGAGGGCGATGGTGCTCGCGGCGGGCAAAGGGACGCGGCTCTTCCCGCTAACCGGCGAGATCCCCAAACCCATGGCCCCGGTGGTGGACACCCCGATCATCCGCCACATCTTCGACCTGCTCGCGCGCCACGGCGTCTCCGAAGCCTACGTCAACGTACACTACCTGGCCGAAGCCCTCCTCGCGGCGTACGGCGAGGAATCATGGACGAACGGCATGACGACGCGCCTCGTGAGGGAGGAGCAGCTCACCGGCACGGCCGGCGGCGTCAAGCACCTCGCCGGGGTGGCCGAGCGAAGCTCGGGCGGCTTCGACGAACCCTTCGTCGTCGTCAGCGGCGACGCCCTCACCGACGTGGACATCCAGGGTCTCGTCGCCTTCCACAAAGAGAAGGGCGCCCTGGCCACCGTAGCGCTGCACAGAGTCTACGACACCTCCGAGTTCGGGGTAGTAGAGATCGACGACGAGGGCAACATCGCTCGAGGCGTACCGTCAGGCCCAGTATGACGTGCTCTCGGGGAGGGTGCGGGTGAAGGTGCCGGGGGAGAAGCGGGGCGAGAGCCTGTGGGTCGGCAAGAACGCCCAGCTTCACCCGTCCGCGTCGCTCGAAGGATACATCGTGGTCGGCCGGGACGCCGTGATCGGACGAGGCGTCTCGCTTTCGGGGGATGTGACGGTCGGGACGGACTGCTGGATCCGGCCGAACGCCACCATAAAGCGGAGCATCCTCCTCCCCGGCGCGAGCATAGGCGACGGCGCTTACCTCGAGGACTGCATCGTCGGCCACGGCTATGACGTCAGGCCCGTCGAAACGATAAGGGGCGGCGCCCTGATGCGCCGGGCCCTCTAGCCGAAGGGCTTTACCCGGGTCTCACCAGCCGGTAGCCGAAGCCCCGGACGGTCTCTATGAGCTTGGGCTCGTCGGTCCTGTCGCCGAGCTTGGCGCGCAAGCGCTGGACGTAGACGTTGACGGTGCGCTCGTCTATGTACTCGTCCTCGCCCCACACCTGCCTGAGAAGCGCGCCGCGTGGGAAGACGCGCCCGGGGCTCCTGGCCAGGGTGTAGAGCAGTTTGAACTCGCGCGGGGAGAGATGCACCTCGCGCCCCCCCCTCCGCACCTCGACTAGCTCCGGGTCGATCTCGAGCTCGCCCACGTAGAGGCGGCCGGAGGATCCGCCCTCCGCGCTGTCCCTCTTGCGCAGGATCTGCTTTACGCGCGCCACCAATTCTCGAGGGTTGACCGGGGAGCGCATGTAGTAGTCCGCGCCGAGCTCGATGCCCACGATGCGGTCCATCGTGTCCTCGTCGCGCAAGAGGGCCACCGTCGAGACGGTCGGCCCCTGGACGGCGCTGATAACCTGAAACCCCCGTTCGTCGGGCAGACGATTATCCACGACCGCGACCTCGAAGCTCTGCCGATCGGCCATCTGTCGCGCCTGCGCGCCGGTGCCCGCGGGGATCACACGCCACCCCTCACCCGCGAGCGCCCGCCGAAGGTGCAACCGCTCTTCGTCGTCCCCTATAACAAGCAGAATGGACGCACTCACGACGCCGGAAACCACCCCATTCTTGTGCTACTACCAAACCTTAGGAGAAGAGTATAACCCCCACTCTCCCCCCACGCCTTGAGTATCCGCCCCCTCGACGGTATCATAAGGTATAAGAGTAAGCTCCTCGCGCTCGTAGCTCAGCCGGATAGAGCGTCTGACTACGAATCAGAAGGTCGCAGGTTCGAGTCCTGCCGAGCGCGCCACAAAAAGCCTTGTTGGGTAGCGATCACCTAGCGAGACCGGGTCAGGGACCCGATAGCGTCACCGAAAGCACGGGGAGCTTCCCTACGAGCTTGGCCAAGTGCCCGATCGACCTTCTGATATGTAAGCTCGTTGCTCGTATTTGGAGTAGGTAGTTGGCAGGTTTCCAATCGAAGCACTCGTTAGCCGAAGGAGGTTCTATAGCCCTTAACCGGGCTAATAGCGCCGGGCGTAACCGCTGTGGGGGCGTTCAAGATGCCTTCGAACGGAGCCTCAGAAGGCGTCTTGAACGCCCCTCCGCTAACCGTGCTCGGTTCGCGTCTATAGGTGGGGGCAAAACTCTTCCATCACGAGTACCATGACGCCATGAACGTTCGTCTTCATTCGAGACGGCCAAGAGAGAAGGGGATCAGTGCTTGCTGCTATCCGTAAATGCGGTGGTGGTTTGCTCGGGGCACTCCTCGTGGTCCTGCTCCCCTTTGGGGCGCTGCTCGCCAGCGGCTGCTCGGCCAACGAAGTCGTCGAAGATACCTCGGAGGAAACCACCACGACGATAGGTACCGCGGCTGTTTGGAATTACGTGGCCCTTGGCGACTCGCTGGCCGCGGGCATGGGTGCCTCTTACGAAGGTTACGTGGATCGCTTCGCGGCCTACCTCAAGGCCGACACCGGGGCTCAAGTTAGTGTTACCAACCTGGGTCGGAACGGCCAGACTAGCTCCGGACTGCTCCACGCCCTACGCAACGATCCGTCCTGGCGACAAGCCGTTGGAGAAGCCGACGTCCTGACCATCAGCCATCATCCGCGCGGCGGGCCTCGGCTACACCCCCTACCTCGATCCCAAAGAGGCTGCTGACGGCGGCTCGAGCGGCGAGCTCAACGATTTCCAAGTCTTCGAGCCATACCTAGACAAAGTCAATCGTCAACTCGCCACGACGGCCAGCGTCAACAGCATACCCTACGCCGAGGTACGCTTAGACAGAGCGTATATCAGCCAGGACGGGGTGCATCCCAACGACGAGGGCTACGAGGTCATCGCCGAGCGGTTGCGCGAACTCGGGTACAACCCCTTAGAGTAGGCGGAAACGCGGCCGAGGTGCAGGAGAAGTGCGCCCGCAAGATGGCTTAACCTGATAGCTCCGGTGGTGATCTGTAGCGGTAGTCATTGCAGTCGGGATTATATACTTGACACAGCGCGGGCTGGTAAAATTCATCCGTGCGGGCAGTTCTGCAAATCATGCGAGCGGTCTTGGATTTCATCGGCGCGCTCAAGCTCCCCTCAGACACGCGAGAGCTGTGGGAGTCCTACGGGGACTACATCAGACCATTTTTGCCGAGTGGTCTGATGGGCGCTATAGCGTGGTTGTGGGATTACCCCTTATTGACCGTAGGGATGTGCGTAGTCGTTGTGTATTTCGTTGTGTTTGGCGGTGCGCTGGGGTTGCGTAGGTTGAAGGGCGAGCAGCAAGAGCCAGCGACCCCCGATCCCACCAACATAGAGCACCAAGACAACCGCTCCGTAACCAGTCACAACCAGATGGGCGGGCAAACAGCTGGGCAAATCACCAATGTTGGACCCCAGCTCCGTACTGAAGAAGAAGAGTTAAAGCACAAATGCCTTCAGCACGGCACGAAACTGAATCAGCTTACGGAACAATGGCTTGCAGGGTCTCGCAAGGTACAGGAACGTGAGCCCACTACGTTCAGGATACCGAACGCGCAAGTAGAAGAAGAGATACAAAGCGCACAAACGGAAGAAGAAAGGCGGCGGATAATCGAGAAGCTGCGATGGGATCAAAGCTATGATTTATCCGTGATCCTGAATCGAGCGCAACGCGAGTACGATAAGAATTTTCGCGATAGGGCCGTGAAATTGTTTGAATTGGCAGAAACGCGTGGGCTCACCGAACCTCATTGGAAGGTGACAGCTAAGAACGGTGCCAACAACCTACAGCAAATGCGAAGAGTGGCGCAAGAGCTGTGCGACATAGGGCGGCAGCCGTAGCCCTACTCTTCTATCAGCTTCGCGTAAGGCAAGCAGTTAGCTACCAGCAGCTTGCATAGAGCATCGCGGAACATATACGGGTTCTCCCGATTATTGAACCGGAACTCAAGCTCATCAAGATAGGCGTCAAGGTGCTTCCCGCTCACCTGATGGTAGCTGCCGACGATGGACCGCTTTAAGAGGCTCCAGACGTTCTCTATGGAGTTTGTGTGAACCTCTCCCCGCGCCCACTCTTTGTCCCGGTGCTTGACCGCTTCGTGTTTGGTGTCCTCGTCTGCAATACCTCTGTAAGCAGGCCACTCGTCCGTGTAGATAGCTTCCGTGTCGCCAGCGGTGTTCTCCCTAATGAAGCCGTGCAAGGTCTCCCGATCCGTGCCGCGCACCACCTGAAGACAAATGTTCCCGCCCCGCTGCATTGCTCCTACCACGACCGTTTTGTTGCCCTTGTAGCCTCGCCCCTTGCCTTCTACCTCGCCGCCGACAAAGGTCTCGTCTACCTCTACGATGCCCTTGAGAAGCTGGGCGTCTACTTCTTTAAGAGAGGCACGGATGCGGTGGGAGAGGTACCAGGCTGTTTTGTAGCTAACGCCGATGGTGCGCTTGAGCTGGTTGGCGCTGATACCTTTCTTGCTCTCTACGATAAGATACACGGCAAGAAACCACTTCCAGAGTGGAAGGTGAGTGTCGTGGAAGATGGTACCGGCGGTGACGGAGAACTGGTAGCGGCATGAGCGGCACTGGTACTGGTGCCGATCCTCCATGCGGGCGATGTCCTTTGAATCGCACCGGGGGCACTCTACCCCTTCGGGCCAGCGCAACTCTTCCATACGAGCACGGCAACTCTCTTCACTGTGGTAGTTATCCACCAACGATACAAGGTTTATCTCTTGTTCTTTCAGCATGGGAGGTCTCCTAGATGCCCCGACGGAAAAAGCGCGCCACCGAAATGACGACCGACGAACTCATGAAGGATTTGTTCCCCAAAAAGGTGCGCGACAAGGCCAAAGAAGTTGCCGAAAAGTCCCGTAAAACTGAGAAAAAATCGCCTCATAAGTGAAGTCTACATGAGGCAATGTGCTGTGTCAAGTATATAATCCCGGCTCGAAGGATCAGAGCCGGTTGAAGAAGGCTTTTCGGGCGTCCTTCGGCCTCTCCTTGCTAGCGACTTCCACCTCGCTCGGCGTAAGGAGGAATAGACGTTCCACGATCGGGTGTATAGCACCGTCCAGTGCGTAGGCAAGGCCGGCGCAGAAGTCCACCATCCGTTCAGAGAGCTCCTCATCGACACGCTGCAGGTTCAAGAGGACCGGTTGGCGGCTTTTGAACTGGTCCGCCACGACCTGAGCATCCTTATCGAAGCTCGTCACCTCCACTACGCACATCCGTTGAGACGGTCCCCAGGCTTTGTCGAGGGGTGCCTGGTGCATCCCACGAGCCGGAGCTTGCTCTCCGTGTTCGTCATCCGCAGACCACGGCCACGCATTTCCGAGCGGCATCGAGTACCACCTGCCTTTCTCCCCCACTCTCCCTAGGGGCGGCGAGCACAAGATAGCAGGCGCAGCTGCTCTGCGCACCAAAAACCGAGCAGAAAAGATCGTGAAGTTTAAGCCTAAAGTTTAGGATCATGAGGACGACACTCGAGTACCAGAAGAGCTTCGTGCTGCCGGTAACTTGCTTCAAGGTAAGCTTGGTTGACATTGTTTCGGCTGCTCGTGCGTGTGAAGTTGGGGCAACAACCGCCGCCTGTAGAGAGTAGAAGGGGGACCACATGCGGGGTTTTTCTAAGCCGAGACCGGATACGGAGGGGTTCATCCTTTGTTCGGAGCGCATCCTCCTGGGATGTGCGTGCGGGGAGAGACTTGTCCTCCTGGGACTCGAGGAAGACTGGCGTTTGGAGAGAACCGCCTTTGAATGTGGGTGCGGAGCGCAGCTTACTCTTGCCGACCGCGTAGACGAAGAAGCTCTCGGTATAGGTGAACTGCTTCGCGGAAGCATCAAGTCTCCCGGCGCCTGACGCTAGCGGTCTCTCCAATCGCATAGAAAAGCTCCCTATGTCCGCCCGGGCTAGTACTTCCCTAGCCGGCACCCCGCCGCCCGTCCCGGGCAACGTCACGGCTTTGGCGCGGGAATCTTTCCCGATCCTAGGTGTAA
>JAIVIG010000100.1 GCA_020200675.1 Actinomycetota bacterium | reverse complement strand
GGGTCGACCACATCCTCGTAGACGCCGCGGCAATGTTCCTGATCCGGGATCCAAAAAGGTTCGACGTGATCCTGACCGAGAACCTCTTCGGCGACATCCTCTCCGACGAGGCGTCGATGCTTCCGGGCTCGATGGGCATGCTTCCTTCGGCCTCCCTGGGCGTACCAGGCACGCCCGGTCTCTTCGAGCCCGTCCACGGAAGCGCCCCAGACATAGCCGAACAGGGCACGGCCAACCCCTACGCCACCATCCTCTCTGCGGCGATGATGTTCCGCCACGCCCTGGGACGCCCGGACGTTGCCGGAGGCATCGAGCGGGGCGTCTCGGTCGCCCTGGAGGCCGGTTTCAGGACGCCGGATCTCGGTGGAGAGAAGAGCACCGAAGAAGTTACACGCGCCGTCGTCAAGTGGACGGCGGCCGGAGAAGGAGTCGCATGAGCATCAAACTTTTCGATACCACCCTACGGGACGGAACCCAACGCGAGGGCGTAAGCCTGACGACGGAGGACAAGATCCGGATAGCCCGCGAGCTGGACTCCCTGGGCCTCCATTACATAGAAGCCGGCTTCCCGGCCTCGAATCCCAAGGACCTGGAGTTCTTCGAAAACTTCGACGCCGGGGAGCTGACGAGCGCCCGCCTCGTCGCCTTCACCCGCGCGAGGCGACCGGGCGGTAGCGCGGAGGAGGACCCCGCGGTAACGCTACTCCCCAACCTCTCCGCCCCCGTGGCCTGCCTCGTCGCCAAGAGCTGGAAGATGCACATCGAGAAGGTCCTGCGCACCACTGTCGAGGAGAACATACGCTCCGTGAGCGACACGGTCGCGTACCTGGCTAACGCCGGCAAAGAGGTCCTCTTCGACGCCGAGCACTACTTCGACGGTTTTCGGGACGACCCGGATCACGCCCTCTCGGTCCTCCGGGCGGCGGCGGACGCGGGCGCCTCGACGCTGGTCCTCTGCGACACGAACGGCGGCACGCTCCCGACGGAGCTAAAAGCGATCGTCGGCCGGACGGTGCGTGAGTTTCCGGATGTCGAGATCGGCATCCACACCCACAACGACGCCGGGTGCGGGGCGGCAAACGCCTTGGCCGCGGTCGAGGCCGGAGCGACACACGTGCAGGGGACCATAAACGGCGTCGGGGAGCGCACCGGCAACTGCGACCTCGTGACCACCATCGCCAACCTGGAGCTAAAGATGGGCCTCGAGGTGCTCGGCGAAGAGCGCCTGAAGCGGCTCACCGAAGTGTCGAACTACGTCTCGGAGTTGATGAACCTGACGCCCGACACCCACCGGCCCTACGTCGGCCGCAGCGCCTTCTCCCACAAGGGCGGGCTGCACGTTGATGGCATTTCCAAAGACCCCGCGACATACGAGCACGTACCCCCGGAGGCGGTCGGCAACGTCCGGCGCACGCCGGTCGGGGAGCTCTCGGGGAAGAACTCTATTCGGGCGAAGGCCGAAGAGCTTGGGCTCGAAGCCGGAGACGTAACCGGCGTGCTCACGGCCATCAAGCAGCGAGAGTACGAGGGCTACCACTACGAGGCGGCCGATGCCTCGCTCGCTCTGCTAATTGGCCGGACGACGGGGGATGCGAGGCCCCTCTTCGAGCTGGAGACGTTCCGGATCATCTCCGAAAAAAGAGCCGACGGAGAGACAACAACCGAGGCGACTATCAAGCTCTTGGTCAAGGATCAAAGGGTCATCTCCACCGCCGAGGGCAACGGCCCGGTGAACGCGCTCGACCGCGCCCTGCGACAGGCCATAGGCCCCCACTACCCGGAGCTACAAGAGATACACCTCTCCAACTACAAGGTGCGCATCCTCGACGAGCATCGCGCCACCGCCGCCACCACCCGCGTTCTCATAGACTCCACGAACGGCAAGCGCGTCTGGGGCGCTGTCGGCGTCGGAGAGAACATCATCGAGGCATCCTGGCAGGCTTTGGTGGACGGCCTCGAGTACGGTGTGAACGGATCTGAGAAGGGGTAGAGCCCGAGTCTCGCCGAAGCCAGGTAACGCCGAGCTAACTCAATCGAAGAGGGTGGGTTGCGGTCCGGCTCTGCGAAACGCCGCGGTCGACAGCTTCGGGGAGCGCTTCTCCCCGATCCCGGCTCTGCGACAACTTATGGAGAAGAGTTGGCCGATCTGCTCAGCAAAGATCCCCTCGCCCCTCATGCGCGTGCCGAAGCGCGGGTCGTTGAGCTTTCCCCCCCGCATCGAGCGAATGCGGTTCAGCACCTTTTCTTTACGCTCGGGAAAGTGGCGCTCCAACCAGTCCTCGAAGAGGGGCGCCACGGCGTAGGGCAAGCGCACGGGGGTGTAGGCAGCGAAGCTCGCTCCCGCTTCGGCGGCCGCGGAGAGCAGGGCCGGTATCTCGTGGTCCGTGAGACCCGGGATTATGGGAGCGATCATGACCCCAACGGGAATGCCGGCCTGGGCAAGCGCTCCGATGGCGGCAAGCCGGCGAGCGGGGCGCGAAGTCCTTGGTTCCATGATCCCTCGTAGGTCGTCGTCCAGGGTGGTCAGAGAGACCATAACTACGGCGGCGTCGTAATGGACGAGCTCGGAGAGGAAATCTATGTCCCTGGTGACGAGGTGGTTCTTGGTTACCACGGCTACCGGGTTGCGGAACTCCACGAGGACTTCCAGACAACGCCGGGTAAGCCGGAGCTTCTTCTCGATGGGCTGGTAACAATCGGTAGCGACGCTCATCGCCATTACCTGGGGTTTCCAGCGGGGGGACGAGAGTTCCTTGCGTAGTAGCTCGGGGGCGTTTTCTTTGACCAGGATCTTGCTCTCGAAGTCCAAACCCGCAGAGAAGCCGAGATATTCGTGCAGAGGACGAGCGAAGCAGTTGTGGCTTACGACGCCGTTTGCTATGAAATCGCCCGTGCCCGTGGTGATGTCGAAGAGGGTCTTTACGCCGACGGGTTGGATCTCCTCTACGCGCAAGTTCGCGCCACTTTTTATCGCGGTTCCCTCGATATTGCGTTTTCGGGAGATGGCAGGGTCCACGGAGTGGAAGAACCGGAGATGCTCCCTCAAACCCCCGCGGACCCTCACTACGCTCATCGGTCGGCTTCGGCCCTTGATCATAGCCTCTACGACGAAGCTGAAGCCGAACATCTCCAGAGACTCTACGATATGCTCGATTATCTCTGGTTCCGTGTTGTGGATGCGCAGCGTATTGTCCCTGTAGCTGCCTTCGGCGTCGAAAATCCCTGCCAGGAATCCCTTACACCAAGAGCCGGAGGGCGTGTGCGGCCAGGCGACCAGCACCCGAATGTGTTCCACGTTTTTACGAGCTTGAGTACCGATCGCATGTACGGTCCTCCTACTGGCGAAAGCATCTTGGAAGACAAAACTGTACGTCGTTACCCCGAAACTCGACAGATACTCATCTGTCCGCCGAAGCGCCTCCTCATCGAGGAGCGCAAGTCGAAACTGATGCGAGTTCCTATGGGAGCGTCCTACACGCTCGTAGACGTAGGAAGCGAGAAAACCATCTCCCCGTATCATCCCGCACAGGTAGCCTCTTCTGTAGTCGGCATCTTTTGCAGGTGCCCCTGCGAAACTGCCGATCCCCATCAGTTTGTTGTTGGTCGTCAGGTACGGTCTATATCCATCTCCGCACATCGCGCCGGTAACGAACTTCCAGCCGCGTTCAGTCAGGAAGCGATGATCTCCGCCGGAAACGAGGTTCGTCCCGTCAGCCAAGATGACGCGATAAGCCGGCTTACACACGCTCCAATAATCCAGTACGCGTGTCTTCGTGTAGCGTCGATATGCACCGCTCCTGACCGTGCCGTAGATCTCATCATCGACACGCACGTCCGCGAGCCGACGAGCTGTACCATCGCCCATGAGGATGGGAGTATCGCCAGATAGGCAGTAGACGCACCCATGTTCGCACCCTCTGTAGGGGTTGATGCTAGCGTCGAAGCCGATATCCGGGCTGTCGTTGCGGGCGATGATCGAACGGGAGACGTCGCGCAGGTAGATTGTCTCCGGTCCCGTCTCCCCGACATCCGACCCCTCGGGCTCCGGCTCGACCTCGATCCGCTCGAAGCGATTCTTGGGATTGCCCGCCGCCCCGCGGCCGACGATGCTTCTCCGATACCCTTCCTGCTCCTCCACCGATTGATTCTAATCGACCCTGGCCCGCCTCACTACACTCTTATGGTCCGGCCGGGGTAAGGGACCGAATCGAGGAGTGTTACAAACCAAGCATCCCCGGCGAGCACCGGTCGGCCGCCGCCACGACCCGCGCCCTCGCAGACTCGACGGACGGCAAGCGCGTCCCTGCCGTCGGCGTCGGGGCCGTCATCGAAGCCTCCTGGCAACCCTTCGCCGACGCTCCGGAGTACGACGCGAACTCTGCTCCCAAGAGCCTGAGGTAAGGGCGCTCGCGCAGAAACGCGGCTACGCCGTCGTGGTCCTTGCGAGGCGCGGGCTTCCTCCCGACAACGTCTTCCTGTCGAGGGGCATACTCCTTCGCCGGAGCATACCCTCCTCGATTACCCGAGCCGTCGAAGACCCGAACGTCCACCGCGTCTGCGCCGGCAACGGTCAGCCCGATCTCTTCGGCAGCTGCCCGAGAGAGGTCCAGATCTCGGCCCGCAACGTGCGGACCCCGGTCGTTGACCCGCACGACCGTCTGGCGCCCCCCGTAGCTGACGAGAAGCTCCGTACCCAACGGCAAACTACGATGCGCCGCCGTGCGCTCGTCGGGCCTGTATGGCTCCCCGCTCGCCGTCGGAGACCCTTCCAGCTCGGAGCCGTACCAACTGCTCACCACCGGCTCGGCCTTTGCCTCTTTAGCATGTGCCGCCACAAACGCAGCGACCGTCCCGGCCACAAGCATGGCCCTAAAACTAGTCTTCATGCCCCTCCAGATCTCTTGACAACGACCTTCTCTTAACGAAGCGGCGCAGAGGCTAACACAGTATCAAGTTGTGTCAAGCAGCAACAAAGAATTGCTAGAAGCGTACTAGGCCGAGGTCATCGGGATTGGCGTGGGCCCTAAGCTTGTGTTTTAACTGTATAGGTCTGTGACGGGCGCCAGGAGTAGCCGGTGGCGACCGCCGGGAGCAGAATGCGTCATCATGGAACCCTTCGCACCCCTTGACGCCCTGCACACCTTCC
>JAIVIG010000364.1 GCA_020200675.1 Actinomycetota bacterium | reverse complement strand
CTGTTGCGGAAGGACGCGAGGTCCACCGGGGCCTTCGTCCTGTGCTGCCTGGGGCCGCCGGGGGCCGGGGCGCTGTCGTAGATGTAGTCGCCCAGATGCACGACCAGGTCGAGCGAGCCGTCCTCGGCTATGTCCCTGTAGACGGGGTAAAAACCCTCTTGCAAGTTCTGGCAGTTCACGAAGGCGAACCTGACGTCGTCGCGGTTGCCGGCGGTCAGGGTGCGCCCCATCGCGCTATATCCTCTGTACGAGAACCGGTACCAGTAATGCGTGTTGGGCCGGAGGTCGGTGACGACGTGGTGAACGGAGTGGGCGTACCTCGCCTCCGCGACGGCACGCGTACTCTGTACGACGTTCGTAAAGGAGGAATTCGTCGCTATCTCCAGCGGGACCCCGACGTCTCTGGTGGTGCCCATACCCCCGCCGTAGAGGGGATCGGGGGCCAGGCGAGTCCACAACACGACGCTATCTTCCTTCGGGTACCCGGAGGCCACGCCCAACGTAAAGGGATTGCTGGCTCTCGTTCTCATGCCGCTCCTTTTGACGGTGCCCCGAATTCTAACCCGACGCTCCCGGCGGGCGTACGGGGGGATAACGTGGTCGACCTCCTCCACACCATCTATGACGTGGCCAGCGGATCAGGCCACCAACAAAAGTGCAACGTATGGCTGTAGCCGAGGCTGGCAGTAACGACGCGGGGGGCCGGTCCATCTCGGTTGGTCGGAAAGCCCGGACGTCGCATGCATCCCATCCCACACGTCGTCTGGAGGGGGGCATGGGAGAGCGGAAGAGGGGACGGGTAGAGTCCAGGGACTACCAGGAGCGGTTCGAGCCTCCTTGCGCGTAGGACGTGTACACGACGTTTTGGACACAGGCCGATCCGGGTATCCCCGTGTTCTTTGTGGTCTCTCTGGGGTCTGAGAGGCGGTCACGACAGATGAAGGAGTTGGACGACTATGAACACAGTTCCCAACATCACGCTCAACGACGGCAACGCCATCCCGCAGCTAGGTTTCGGGGTCTTCCAGATCGAACCGGAGAATACCGCGGAGGCGGTGGGCGAGGCACTCGAGATCGGCTACCGGCACATCGACACCGCGGAGATGTACGGCAACGAGAGGGAGGTCGGCGAAGCTATCCGCGCCTCCGGCCTCGACCGGGGCGACGTCTACGTCACCAGCAAGCTCAACAACGCGTTCCATGAGCCCGAGGACGCCCGCGAGGCATTCGACGCTACGCTCTCAGATCTCGGCTTCGACTACGTGGACCTGTTCCTCATCCACTGGCCGTTGCCCACGCTCTACAACGGTGACTTCGTGTCTACCTGGAAGACGCTAGAGGAGTTCAAGCGCGACGGCCGCGCCCGTTCGATCGGGGTGTCGAACTTCCAGGCCGAGCACCTGGACCAGCTGGCCGCCGAGACCGACACGGTGCCGGCGGTAAACCAGATCGAGGTACACCCCTACTTCACCAACGAGGCGGTGCGCGAATACGGTCAGGAGCACGGGATCGTCACGGAGGCGTGGTCGCCGATCGCGCAGGGCGGGGTGCTCGAAGACCCCACCATCACCCAGATCGCCGAGAAGGTCGGCAAGACGCCGGCGCAGGTCGTCTTGCGGTGGCACATAGAGCGCGGCGACATCATATTCCCTAAGTCGGTGACGCCCTCGCGCATGAAGGAGAACTTCGAGCTGTTCGACTTCGAGCTCGGGTCCGACGACGTGGGCGAGATCTCCGCGCTCGACCGGGGCGAGGACGGCCGCACCGGTCCTCACCCGAACACGTTCGCCAAGATTCCCAGCTGACCGCACCCTGCTCGGGTACGCGGACGGTGTAGGAGCTCCGTTTCGCCAGGCTCCGGCGCGATTCCGGTCTATTGACGACGGAGAGGAGGAGGCCCGGACCTCCTCCTCTCCACTGGCGGCACGGTCACCTCGCGGGGCTCGGTGTCGAGTTCTATGTCGACGTCCACCTTGTCGCCGGCAGCGAGAAGTCTCCCGTTACCTGGTTCCGTCGGCCACCGGCCCGGTCGAGAGAGAACGGTGCCCGGAATCGGCATCGCGGGAACCTGCGGGTCCGCGATGCGGCGTCAGCCACCAGCGGCCGTAGGCGGCGAACGCCGAGAGGAGCCCCACCACCAGCGGGATCAGCGCCGGCCCCACATCACCGCCCGCTAGCGTGACCAACGTCGCGCCGATCATGATGATCACCAGCCCGGCGGCGGCCAGCGGCGTCAGGCCTATCCGGATGCCGAGCAGCCCAGGGAGGATCAGTCCGATCGCGCCGAGCACCTCGGCCACGCCGATGAACCACAAGAACAAACCCGGCAGCGCCAGCGGCATCTGCTCCGTCATCACCTCGAGCGGCACGACCAGCTTCATCCCTCCGGCGAACAGAAAGATGAGCGCGAGCAGCCCCTGAACGATCCACAGTACACGGTTCATTATGCCTCCACTTCCTTTCCTGCTGGTTGGTAGGTGAGAGAAACGACGCCCGTGCTGAACGTCTTCGAATCTACAAGCTTCAGTTCCTTCAGAGCGCCCCCGTCCTCGAAGAGACGCTTCCCGCTCCCCACGACAACGGGATGGACCATGAGCCCAAGCTCATCGAGGAGGTCGTCTTGTAGCAGAGACTGAACGAGCGTGGCGCTGCCGGTGATCCCGATGTTCTTACCGGGTTGCTGTTTCAACCTAGCGATCTCTGCCGCGACGTTGCCTTTGATGAGCGTCGAGTTGTTCCACTCGACAGTGTCCAGGCTCGTGGAAACAACATACTTGGGCGTGTTGTTCATGTAGTCCGCAAACGGTTGGTCTTCGGAACTCACTCCCGGCCAGTACGATGCGAACTCCTGGTAAGTCACCCGCCCGAGGAGCATGGCATCCGCCGCCGCCATTGCCGCCCCGATCGCCTCTCCCATCTCGTCGTTGAAGTACGGGAGTTGCCACTTCTCCGGCGACTCCGTAACGCCGTCCAGTGACACGAACAACCCCGCAGTTACTTTCCTCATAAAGACTTCCTCCATCCGTCGAGTTCCGATCATCTGGTAGAAGTATACGGCATTAGTCCTAAAAAATAACTAGCTAATTTGGAAAGTTAACTAAATAAATGCAGATCAGCACTTTTGGTGGTGTAATGCCGGGCGTGCATGGCTAGAGCAACGCTAACGGCCATACGAGCAGTATCGCTCCGCTGCGATTCCGGCCTGTTGACGGTGGAGAGGGGAGGAGATTCGAGCCCCCTCTCTCCGCTGGCGACCTGCCGTTAGATGTTGATGTTGCTCGATTGGGTCTTAGATGAGTGTTGCGGGGATCTCAGGCCCACAAGTCTTTGATTCGCCCTTGCGGCCTCTCCAGGCGCCGATTGACCAGGAAGGCGTGAGTGTGGGCGCGGATCTTCGCCGCGATCCTGGTGACGAGCTCCACCAGCGTCGTCGCCAACGTCTCCCCAAGCCGAAAGAACCTTTTTAAGCTTGCCAGAGCGATCTCGATCTGCTGCCTCTTGCCACTCTGTCGGGAACGCTCGGTCACCAGCAGCACCCCGATCCCGGTTAGTGCCTTGTACAGCGCCTCGCTCCGGTAGCGGTTCATCTTATGCTCCTTTGAACGGGAAGGTGGATGGCCCTCTTTTACCGTCCCTTATCCTTTGACATGGATACCGCAATGGTCTCCAGAAGCAAGACCCCGTGGGGGAATGCGCAATGATGGTCACCGTAGCATAATGAAGTCGCTGTACCAAAGTGGGGAAAGGACGACAGGTTATGGTGAGTGAGCAAGGCCATTGGGGTATGCCAGTGGGCAAGCCCCTCGAGGAAGCGGTCGTGCAGGAGTTTGCGGCTAACTTGCGCGGCGAGCTCATACGCCCAGAAGATGGCGGCTACGACGCCACTCGCGCTGTCTTCAACGGGATGATCGATAAGCGTCCGGCGATGATCGTCCGTTGCGCAGGAACCGCCGACGTGATTCAGGGGGTTAACTTCGCCCGGACACACGATCTTTTGCTTTCGGTGCATGCCGGTGGACACAGCGTTGCGGGCAACGCTGTGTCTGATGGCGGTTTAATGCTTGACCTGTCGCCCATGAAAGGTATTCGGGTCGATCCGGCGCGGAGAATCGCGCAAGCTCAAGCAGGACTAACGCTGGGCGAGTTCGATCACGAGACGCAGGTGTTCGAGCTGGCGACTACCCTCGGGGTCGTTTCGATGACCGGCATCGCCGGTCTCACCCTCGGGGGCGGCCTCGGCTGGCTAAACGGCAAGCACGGCCTCGCTTGCGACAACCTCATCTCGGCCGACGTGGTGACCGCTGATGGTCGGTTGCTAACGGCCCGCGACGAGGAGAACGAGGACCTCTTTTGGGGAGTTCGAGGTGGCGGTGGCAACTTCGGTGTGGTCACCTCGTTCGAGTACCAACTTCATCCCGTCGGTTCGGTGCTGGGAGGCGGGCTCCGATATTCGGCGGCCGAAGCTCGCGACTTTCTCCGTTTCTACCACGAGTTCGCGAGCACCTGCCCTGATGAGCTGTCCACCGCGGCTTCGTTGGGTCATGACCCGGACGGTCGCGTCGTGGTCGGCGTTGCAGTCTGCTACTGTGGGCCAATCGAGACGGGAGAACGAGTGCTGCATCCTCTCCGCACGTTTGGCTCACCATTAGAAGACAGCATCCAGCCGATGTCGTACCAGACCCTTCAGAGCGCGCCCGACGGTGTAGACCCAGCCGCGACGGCCTTCCGGCATAGGGACGAGCACTACGACTTTCTCATCCTCTCGCAGTGGGCCGATCCGTCCGACTCAGAAGAGAATATTCAATGGACGCGTGCGCTCTTTGATGCGATGCAACCGTTCTTCGAGGCAGGGGTCTACGTCAACAACTTGGGAGAAGAGGGAGAAGACCGGGTCAAGGAGGCGTACGGCGAACACTACGAGCGGCTGGTAGCCCTGAAGGACAAGTACGATCCGACGAACCTCTTCCGCTTCAACCAAAACGTTAAGCCTGCGGCTCAGAGTGGTGCGCCATCCTAGATGCGTGTTGCGTGGATTGGGAGTAGAAAGAAGGCCATCCGGCCACTACCCGACCAAAGGAGCCCCGGATGGCCCGACCCCAGCTTACCCCGCCGCTCGCGTTCCTGGAAGAGGCAGTAACCGTGCTGTTCTGCCTCACCGACGACGCCTACACCGCGCTCAACCCGAGGGCGAAGAGCTACGAGTCCATAAAGCAGCTCTCGGACTCGGAGGTCCTGACCCTCGCCCTCTTGCAGCAACTGCGCGGCGCGGAGAGCGAGCGCTCCTTCCTGCGCGACGCCCAGCGATTCTTCTTGCACCTGTTTCCCGGCGTGGTCGGTCTCCACCCTTCCTCGTTGAACCGCCGCGTGAGGAAGCTGAGACGCTTCCTGGAGCCCTTGAGGCACGCGGTCCTCGCGGAACTCGTGGGCGACCCCGAGACGCTGATCGCCGACTCGACGCTGCTTGCGGTCCTGCACCCCAGACAGGTCAAGCAGTCGGCGGGCTTTGAGGGGGCGGCGTGGGCGAGGTGGGGCTCCTTCGCCGTCTACGGGGTGAAGCTGCACATCCTCTGCTCTACCAACCGCGTACCCCTCTCCTACGAGTTGACCGCGGCCAACGTCGCGGACGTGCTCCTGGTGCGGGAGCTCTTGGCCGGAGCCTGTCTCGGTGAGGGCGGCATCGCCCGCAGACTCCTTGGGGACCTGGCCTACCGCAGCGGGGCGCTCGGGGAAGAGTTGGCCGAAGCCGGCGTGTTGCTGGCGACCGAGCGTGCCGACCGGAGGCCGGCGATCCGCCAGCAGGTGGAGGTGTGCTTCGCGGTCCTCAAGAGGGTCTTCGGGCTGGGCGAGACTTTGGCCAAGACGCTGGTGGGCCTGGTCACGAGGATCGCCGCGAAGGTGACGGCCTACACCTACGGCTTGTACGTAAACCGACTGCTGGGCAAACCGCAGGGGGCCATCAAGGAGCTGTGGGCCTGACATCCTCGCAACACTCATCTAGGAGATAGACGAGATCGTCCTCATTCCAAGTGGTACCGTTAGAGAATCGGAGGACTAGGTCCGAATGAGCTCTGACCCTTTTTGAGAGCCAATCTACATGTACCAACTACGCAACGGACATCTAGCTGTTCGAGATATCCGAGGCGCGCTCGGCGTTGGCGCGGGCCGCCTCCCGGATGAACTCCGAAAGGCCAGGAGCGAGCATGTCGTAGTTGGCCGGGAATCTCTCGTCGCTGACGTACATCTCGCCCAGACCCTGGTGGATCTCGTAGCTGCAGTCATAGTACCAGCGGCTGATGTGCTGGCGATGCGCTTCAACAGCAGCCATCGCCTCTTCGCTATCCGGCGCCGCCCCTGACTTGAAGAGCGTTGCCAGGTTGGCCGCCACCTCCTCATGCTCGGCTTTGATCTTCAGCCAGTCTTCCTTCGTATAGTTCGAGACGCGTCGCTGGGATTGCCGGTAGGCGTCGGTACCGCCCCAGCGCTGCTCGGCCTCTTCGGCGTGGTCTTCGGGGTTGAAGTCGCCGAAGACCTCTAGCCTCTCCTCCGGCGTCAGCTTGATGTCCATCTCTCGTGCCTCCATTTCGTAGTCGATAGCCGCGACCATCTTTTGTAACCGCTCTATCCTCCTGGTCAGCAGCCCGCGCTGGCGACGCAGGTGACCGACCGCGTCGGTGCGAGGGTCGTCCACGATGGTCGCGATCTCTTCCAGGGCGAACCCGAGCTCCCGGTAGAACAGGATCTGCTGCAGTCGCTCCAGGTCGGGCTCTTCGTAGATGCGGTAGCCAGCCGCGCTACGCCCGCCGGGCGAGAGCAAGCCGATCTCATCGTAGTGGTGTAGCGTCCGGATCGTCACACCGGCGAGATCCGCCACCCGACCTACCGAGTAGTAGCTCAAGGTTTCACCTCCTCTTACACACTAGAGTCTAGAGCCTCCCCCAACGTGAGGGTCAAGGAGATCTCGTAAGAAATTTCGGAAATTAGAGCATGCGAGGAAGGTTACCGGACACCTATCTGCTGGACCCGCCAAGCTATCGACACCCAAGCGTCGCAGACATCATGAGCTAAGTATCTCCAAGCGAACATTGAACCTCCACAGCTTCCAGTAAACGCAGACCTTGCAAAACGGCCTCCTTCAACTCGGCCACAGAATCGTAGAATCGGCGCGGCATCAGGAAGCCTTTGAGCTTTCGCCACACCCCCTCTATGAGGTTCAGGTGCGGACAATACGCTGGTAGCCGGTACAGTACGAGTCCCCTCTCCTCCCACTCTTGCTCACGCTCTCGGACTACCCCGGCGGTGTGAAATGGAGCGTTGTCCAAAACCACCACACAAGGCTTGCCCTCCCGCTGGGCTTTCTCTGCCAGAGCGTCCAGGTAGCCGAAACTTCCTTACTGTCGCACGAACCTTCCAGCACCCTATACTCCAACCGCCGGGTTCCCCCCTCCAGGGGCGGAGCGTCCCGATGAGGTTGATGGGCCCCTGGGAGCCCCAGCGGCCCCTCACCCGGTGCTGATGTGCTTGACCCTTCAGCGTCCAGGTGTGCGTCGGAGGCAGACACAAGTAAAAGCCACTCTCATCGAGATACTTCAGGACGATCTCTCCTTCTGCCGCCCCCTTTTGAGAGCCTCCAGCTCTTCCCTGGCCTCACGCTCCTGCTCGGGATCAGGCGGTTTGTTGGGCACATAGCGAGTGCACTTCCACGAGTAGTCCATCGAGTGGAGGTGTTGGCGGACGGCTTCTGAGGTGACCTCCACTCCGAAGCTCCCTGCAAGAGCCTCGGCAAGCTGGGTGGCGTTCCAGGTGCGTTCTTCGGAAAGTTTCTCTTCCATGAAGGTCCTCACCTCCTCGGTGATCCGCGGAGGGTTGCCTGGAGGCGTCCCATCTAAAAGACCCTCGAAGCCTCGCTCGGCCCAACGGTCGAGGTCACGACCGACGCTCGCTCTGGAGCGCCCGGTGTAGGCGGAGATGGTTCGCACGTTGGAGCCCCGATGGGAGAGGCGCAAAACCTGGGCACGCAGGCGCACTTTGGGTTTGAAGTAGGGAGCTTGCTCGATCTCTCGTAGTCGAGCGTCTTCTTGCTCGGTTAGTCGAATGTAACGTGATGGTGGCATTGCCCGATTATACCTTTGAGATACTTAGTTTGGCTTTGCACCAAAAGCTTGCGGCTCAGGCTAGGGACGATCCTGCACCAAAACGAGATTCTGCATCGAAAGTCGGCTCGATGGCCAGCCCGCTGTCGAGCTGCCCGCGCCCGAGTAGCTGCCCGCTCCAAAAGCTCGTTCGAAGGATGCACCGGGTTTCGCTAGGTGTCATCATTCTCTTGCGAAAACGTTCGAACAAGGAAGGAGCTTCATGTCGTCTGCGGAGCTGGTGCGGTGGGGTGCGCTAGGTGCCTTTTTGGCTGGCGTGGCTTGGGTAGTATCGGGCCTCATCTCCCTGGCGATCTCCGGGCAAGGCACCGAGATCACCGGTTCGTTCTCTTACTACCTCCTCGAAACGATGTTCTGCGTCGCGTCGGTGGGCATGATGGGAGGGCTAGTGGGCCTCCATGCCCGACAGGTGCCGAGTTACGGAGCGCTAGGAGCGACGGGCTTCTATGCGGCTATCATCGGGACCGCACTTATGCTCGTGAGCACCCTGGCCACCATCTTAGCTGGGCGCGAAGTTCTCGATTGGCTCTTCGTGCTAGGATTTTTGGGCGCGTCTGTCGGATTGGTTCTCTTGGGCGCTGCGACCCTGCGGGCGGGGATGTTGCCGCGGTGGTGCGGGGTCTTGCTCATCGTCGCCGTCTTCGGTATCCCGGTTTACTTCGCCTTGGGGAACTACGGCGGCGCGATATTGTACGGCCTCTTGTGGCTGGCGCTGGGTTACACGCTCTGGTCGCATAGGGGCGCATCGGCGGAGCAACCTTCGCGCGTGAGCTAGACAACCCCACCGCTAAGCCTCGCTTAGAATTTTTGTGCAGAGCACCGACTTTTGGTGCAGGAGGCCTTGCACAAAAAATACCCATTTCGGGCGAATATTCGTGCAGGGTGCTGTGCGGCGTCATCCACACGCCCGGACGTAGGCGCAGGGTCACCTTGGGGTGCGCTTTGATCGTCTGGCCGGGCATCAGAAATGGCGAAGGTAGTACCCTGAGATCAACAGACGCTGTGGTTGTGGTACGGTTCATGACCGTACCAGCCTGACTTCCACTCCCAGATCCAACCCTTCCCAGGCCCGGTCGGTGGTGAGCACCGGTAGGGCGAGTTGTTGCCCCAACGCCAGACACGCCCGGTCGCCTAGGGAGAGGCCCCTGGGCCTCGTCAAAGGCCGCAGCAGCCCGGTCTGGAAGGCCAGCTCCCGCCCGAAGTCGTGGGTCTCCAGGGCGAGACCTTCGAGAGCGTCCCGGATCGCTTCTCCCGGCATGCCGCTCTCGGCCAGCTTCGCCGCCACCTCCGAGAGGTTGACCGCGCTGATAGCCGCGCGGGATATGATCCTGGCTACCTCTTCGTGTCCAGGTTCTTTGTTTAGCAGCGCGAGGAGGCCTGAGGCGTCCAGCACGACCTCACTCACGGGCGGCTTCTTCTCTCCTATCGGAGATCAGCCCTCCGGACAGGTTCCGCCCCTCCGGAACGTAGCGCCGCACCAGAGCCTGCGCCCTCGCCACGGCCTGAGCAGGGGTATAGAGATGCAGCCCCTCCTCGTCCAGGTGCATTATGATCTCATCCCCAGCCTCAAGGCCCAGCCTCCGCCGGTACTCCGTAGGTATGACGATCCTGCCACTCTGGCCGAGTTTTGTCCTAATTTCCTGCATGTGTCACTAAACTTGATCTTACCATAAATTGAATATACGTCTTTCGCACAGACTTCTGCCGATTCTGCTCGTTTTCTTGAATGGACGTTCAGCATTATCTTGGGGAGGGGGATCCCAATGCAGATAAGCTCCAACCATCATCTACCTCTCTTAACGCGAGCGGCATCCTTGCTGATTTTCGACGGTCAGATCGTGGTGGTGCTGGTGGTGCTGTGCGGCGTCATCCACACACCCGGACGCGGTCGCAGGGTTCCCTTGGGGTGCGCCTTGACCGTCTGGCCGGGCACGAGGTCCAGCCGGTAGCGTTGCATTACCATCGCGACGACCAGGGTCGCCTCCATGAGCGCGAAGTTATTGCCGATGCACAGGCGCGGGCCACCGCCGAACGGGTAGTAGGCGAACCGCGGACGTCCGTTGCCGCTCTCGGGAGCGAAACGCTCGGGGTCGAAGCCTTCGGGGTTGGGCCAGAGGTCCGTTCGGCGGTGGGTGACGTAGGGGCTCAGGAAGAGGGTGTGGCCGGCGGGGATACGGTAGCCTCCGATCTCGTCTTCCTCGACGGCGGTACGCGAGATCATCCACGCTGCCGGGTAGAGCCGCAGGGTCTCGTCCAGGACCATCCTCGTGTAGGTGAGGTTCGGCAAATCCTCGATGCCGGGCGTCTTGTCCCCGAGGACCCGGGAGACCTCCTCGCGCACCCGGCGTGCGACGTCGGGGCTTTTGGAGAGCAGGTACCAGGCCCACGCCAGCGTCACGGCCGTCGTCTCGTGCCCGGCGAGGTAGATGGTCGTGACCTCGTCCCGGATCTGCCGGTCCGACATCGTCTCCCCGGTCTCCTCGTCGCGTGCCTCCATCAGCATGGAGAGGAGGTCGTCGCCACCTTCCTGTCCCTTGCGGCGCCGCTCGCGGATGATGCGGTGGACGGCCTCGTCTATCGTCTGGAGGGCTTTCTCGAAGCGGCGGTTCGCCGGCAGGGGCAGCCGCGTCATCCACAGCGGGATCACGAACCGCGTGTCGATCCCCGCGAGCGCCGTCTCGAAGGCGCAGGCGATCCTCTCGCCCTTCGCGCCGACGTCCGCGCCGAACATGGTCTTGACGATGATGCGCTGCGTGAGGAGCGTCATCTCCATCGCGACGTCGAGCTTCCGGCCCCCGGTGGCCCGTGCCTCCCAGCCGTCGAGCATCCTCGCGATCTCTTCGGTCATCGCCTCCGCGAACCTCAACACGAGCCCGTTCCCGAGCAGGACCCTGACCTTGCCGTATCCCTTGACGTAGTTCTTGTTGTTGTCCTGCAAAACGTGCCTGACGTGGTCCGGGTTGCTCAGGAGGTAGTACCGCTGCGAGGCGAGGTCTATACGCGCCACGTCGCCGCCCTCGCGCGCGGCCTTTATGAGGGTGGCGAGCGGATGCCGCTGGAACTGAGGCAAGTTGCCGACGAGCGGGAGCCCCTTGAGACCGGGGACCTCGTTATTCGGTTGGAGCTTCGAAGCCGCTTGCTGCACGGTCTCCTCCTGGAACTTCTTCGTCCGCGAACGTTAGCGGTATACCGTGACACTAGCACTAGATGCTGCTTGGCGTAAAGCTCCCCTGTTAAACGTCTAACATGGGCTCCGGGAGCAGTTTGATCGTGCGGACGAAGCGCTGGCCGCGCTCGGGCTCGTCATCGTCGAGGGTGAGGATGGTATTTTGCGAGCGAGAGACTGCGGTTGTGGAGCGTTGCCGGTTTTGGAGAAGCATGAAAGGGTTGCTTATCGAGCGGTTATCGTCTACTCTAGCCTCCTCTACAGGCGAGGTCTTGCAAGAGAATGGTGGTCTGTGGTTCTATAACGAGCCGTACACGGTGTCACGCAAGCGCGACTGACGATGGTAACGCCGACCGAGATGTGCGTACCGCCGTCGCTACCTGGCGTGACCTGTTGGTCCGATCCGGAGGTTGACGGACGTTTATGCAAAGCCAGTATAGATACCCCAAGGTCTTTAGCATCGAGCTGTTCCCGCCCAGGACGCCCGCGGGAGAGGAGAACCTCACCGCGTCCCTCGGGCCGCTCGCGGCGCTGGAACCGGCGTTCTTCTCGGTGACCTTCGGCGCCGGCGGTACGACCCGCTCGGGTACGGTCGAGACCGTAGCCAAAGCGATGAACGAGACCGGCATCGAGGTGGCCCCACACCTGTCGTGCATCGAGGGCACGCGCGAGAGCATCGGCGGGTTTCTCGACCGGTACAAGGACGCCGGAGTGCGCCGCGTCGTCGCGCTGCGGGGCGACCTGCCGGATGATATGGAGAGCCCGGGCGTCTTCAGTCACGCCACCGAGCTGGTCGGCTTCATCCGTGAGCGGACCGGGGACCACTTCCACGTCGAGGTGGGTTGCTACCCGGAGTTCCACCCCGAAGCGGTAACGGTCTCAGAGGACCTCGCGCATTTCCGCGACAAGGTGGCGGCGGGCGCCGATTCTGCGATGACCCAGTTCTTCTACAACGCTGACGCCTATTTCTACTTCGTGGATCAAGTCGAGCGCCTGGGCGTGGACATCCCCATCGTACCCGGCATCATGCCGATCTGGAACTACCAGAAGGTCGCTCAATTCGCGGCTGGTTGCGGTGCCGAGATCCCGCGTTGGCTGAAGCAGCGGATGGAGGCCTACGGCGACGACGCCGAGTCGCAGCGACAGCTCGGCATCGAGTTCGTCACCGACCTGTGCCAGCGCTTGCTGGACGCCGGCGCGCCGGGTCTGCACTTCTACTGCCTCAACCGCGCCGAGCCGACGTCGACCATCTGGAGCAACCTCGGGCTACCGGCCGCCGCCGCTTGACCGCTGCCTCAGGCGTCGGGCGCAGAAGGCCACCGAAACCATCACCGCTCCGGACAGGGCCTATGCCGGAAATGAGGCGCCGGCCGCGCTCTAGTTCGCCTTCAAGGCACTTCTGCACGCAGGTGGTGCGGATGCCGCGATAGCCGTAGGGGAGGTCGAAGCTGGCTTCTTCTGCGGCTTCGAGGATGTACTCGTCCTTGGCGGTGTCTATCATGGTGCTGTTCTTTCTGAAGGTTGCCTTCTTCGCCACTCTTACTCCTACGAGAAAGATCCTGTCCTCTGGCCCGAACACTGTGGAGCGAAGGGCTGGAGCATGAGATATTACGTACATCATCGCCGTAAGGGAAAGGTGTCCATAAGTTTCAGGGGGTGCGATGCAAGCCGAGCGCGAAGAACAGGAGAACGTGGAGCAGGCGTTGCCGGAGGATATCGTGTGGATCCGGTTCGTCTTCGTGGATCACGCAGGGATCCCCAAGGCCAAGGCGGTCCACCGGGAGGGCTTCGTCAGGAGGGTAAGAGCCGGGGTGGGGCTCGCGAAGGGAGTGCTTGCCCTGGACCCGAGTGGGGCGCTGCACCCGGCCTCTGGGCTGAGCCCCGTGGGGGAGGTGCGGCTGCTGCCGGACCTCTCCAGCCTCACATCGCTCCCGTTCGCCCGCGGCCAGGCGATGGTCTGCTGCGATATGACCGAGCCGGACGCACGCACGCCCTGGGACGGATGCCCCCGCGGCGCCCTTCGCCGGATACTCGGGCGGCTCGCGGAGAGAGGGTACAGGTCCGTCGCTTCTTACGAGGCCGAGTTCTATTTACGTGGCCCCGATGGTCCCCTGGACCGTACCCCGTACGCCGGAAGCTTCGCCCTGACCGCTGCGGCGGAGTTCGTCGCCGAGCTGGCGGAGACGCTGGAAGAGATGGGCATCCGGCCGGAGCAGTGCCACGCCGAGGTGGGGCAGGGGAACCTGGAGCTTTCCGTGGCGGAGGTGGGGGCCCTGGCCGCGGCGGACCGGCGCGTGCTGGTTCTAGAGGCGATCCGGGGCGTCGCTCACCGGATGGGACTCGCCGTCACTATGGCCCCGAAGCCGTACCTGGAAGAGGCCGGCAACGGCCACCACCTGCATCTGAGCCTCTACGCTCTGGAGGACGACACCCCGGTGCTCTTCGACTCTTCGGGGGCTCTGAGCGGGCCGGGATCTGGCTTCGTCGCCGGAATCCTGGAGCACCTGCCCGCCGTCATGGCGTTTACCGCTCCGTCTCCCAACTCCTACCAGCGCATCGCCCCCGGCATGTGGTCCTCGGCCTACGTCTCCTACGGCCCGGACAACCGGGAGGCCGCCGTGCGGCTCGCCTCTCCGGTGGCCGGCGCTGAGTCCGCGACCGCCAACATCGAGCTGAAGCCGGTGGACGTGACGGCCAATCCCTATCTGGCTCTCGCAGCGGTCCTGGCCGCCGGGATGGATGGGATGGAGCGGGGTCTGGACCCCGGCGAGCCAACCTCGGTGGACCCGGCTACGTTGAGCGAGGAGGAACGCGCCACACGGGGCATCGTCCCGTTCCCCGCCTCCCCGGACGAAGCTCTGGATGCGTTGGAGGCGGACGACGTCCTCGTCGAGGCGCTGGGCGAGCCCCTCGTGCGCACCCACCTCGCCGTGGCCCGGGCGCAGGCCGAGATGGCCAGGGAGACCTCCCCCGAGGAAGTGGCGGCAACGGCGGCTACCCTCTACTGATCCGAGGAGGGTTCCATTGGAGAACGTGGATCTCCGACACGTACCCGTCGTGGACAACCACTGCCACGGGATCTGGCGCGCCCAGAACTTCGACGACCTCGTGAGCTGGCGGCGCGCCTTCACGGAGTCGGCGGACCCCGGAATGCCTCGCGAGCACGCAGCCACCACGGTCTTCTACCGCCGGTTGATACACAGGCTAGCCTGGTTCTTCGACTGCGAGCCCGAGGAGGAAACCGTGCTCGCGGCCCGCGCGCGGAGGGACGCGACGGAGCTCGTCGGCGCGATGCTGCGGGCCGCGAACGTGGAGGCCCTGCTCCTCGATACCGGCTATCCGCCGCCGGAAGAAGTGCTGCCGGGAGCCGAGCTGGGGGAACTGGGAGAGTGTCGCATCGAGCCCATGCTGCGCCTCGAGACGTTGATGGAACGCCTGGCGGCCGAGCACGGCTCCCTCGGAGAAGTGAGAGAGGCGCTGGTCGCCGAGTTGGACGACGTGCGAGGCCGGGGGTACGTGGCGCTCAAGAGCATCGTCGCTTACCGGACCGGGCTGGACGTCCGGGAGTGGTCTGGGGAGGAGGCAGAGGCTTCGTTGCGCGAGTTCCGGCGGGCCGCGCGGGAGGGATCTGGGCGTCTGGCCCACAAGCCGCTGCTCGACACGCTGCTGCACACGGCTTTCTCCGAGGCGGCCCGGCAGGAGGTCCCGGTTCAGTTTCACGTCGGCTACGGCGACCCCGACACCGACCTTCTACTCGGCAACCCGCTACACCTGCGCGCGGTGCTCGAGAAGCCGGACTACCGAGGCATGCCCGTGGTGCTGCTGCACGAGTGCTACCCCTACACGAGGGAGGGAGGATACCTGGCCGCCGTCTACGAGAACGTCTACCTGGACCTCTCCTACGGCATCCCCTTCCTCGGCTACGGTGAGATGCTCTCCTTCACGCGGGCGGCGCTGGGCGTGGCCCCAATCTCCAAGCTCCTCTACAGCTCCGACGGCATAGGGGTGCCGGAGCTCCACTGGATGGGCGCTACCGACGGGCGGCGCGCTCTCGGCCAGACGCTGGGAGAACTGGTAGCGCACGGAGAACTGCGCCTCTCCCAAGCCGAGGCCGCCGGTGAGGACGTATTGCGCGGGAACGCTCTACGCCTGTACCGGCTGTCTGGTTAAGCGTCGAGCACGCAATCCGAAAGCGGGCTGCCGATGCAGATGAGTCGCCAGCCGCGCTCGATCTCGTCGTCGTCTAAGGCGAAGGCGAGGTCCTGGTCCATCTCGCCCTCCAGCTGGAATTGCTTGCAGGTGGTGCAGGTGCCGCTGCGGCAGTCGTAGGGGAGACGCATCCCGGCGTCCTCGGCCGCCTCCAGAATGTACTCGTCCTCGGCGCAATCGATAGTCACGCCCCTCCGTTGGAAAGTCACCTTATGCGTCTTGGCCATTTTATAGCTGTCAGCCGTCAGCCATCAGCTGTCAGCTCTTGTTTTGCAGTGCTCGTGACTTTCGCGCGATGTAACGACAACGGACGTTGGGAAGAAGCCAGCGATAGGATACTGGGGGCGACGCTCTAGCGCCGGGGAGGCGGTTAACGCACGGCGGTCTTGCCCCCGGCCTCCTTTGCTGACGGCTGAATGCTGATAGCTGATAGCTATTTCTCCTCGAAGTCCTCGCCGGGGGCGCCACAAACAGGGCACTCGTCGGGGGGCTGTATGCCCTCCATCTCCTCGCGACACACGGTGCAGACCATCGTGACGGTCATTGGAGGGTGCGGGATCTCGCCGCTTTCGGCCTCTATCTTCTCGCCGGTGTCGCGGGCGAGGTCGGCGATGGAGACCTTGCCGGTGATAACGTCCTCCATCGTGGTGCGCGC
>JAIVIG010000363.1 GCA_020200675.1 Actinomycetota bacterium | reverse complement strand
CCTTCACGCGATAGTACCATTGGCACTTGGTGAAACCTCCTTCGGTGGATGGCTTGTGTGGTAGCTCCATCCTATCCGGGGAGGTTTCGCTCCTTCAATCGATCTGGTGGGTATGCGTGAGTGGTTTATTCACCTTGACAAACGGTTACAAGACAGGTAGGCTTCTAGGACTTGCAGCCGAGTGAGCTAGGAAGACTCTCTTGTTAGGAGTTTCTGAAGGCAGGCAGATAGAGATCTCGGGCCTCAAGCTCGAAGCTGCCCGCCTGCTCACGCCCCCCATCCACCCGCGAGTACCCACGCAGGCTGTCCCCCTAGCCCTACGGCGACTAATTAGCCGGGCGGGCCGGGACGGCATCGTCCGGTCCGCCTAAAGCCGCGGACGCGGGGCTTTACCCCCGTTCTTCGGCAGGGGACTTTTTCTAACTCGCAGCACAGATAGGATGGGAGAGACCGTGGAGAATACCGCTTTCAACATCGAATACAAGCCGCGCACCGGTAGCGAGGCGATGTGTGAGGCCCTTCTGGACGAGGGGGTCGAGTACCTCTTCGGGTATCCGGGCGGGGCGATCATGCCGTTCTACGACGCGCTTCCGGACTACCCGCTAAAACACGTCCTCGTCCGCCACGAGCAGGCCGCGGCACACGCGGCGGACGGATATGCAAGAGCCACGGGCGAGGTCGGGGTGTGCGTAGCGACGAGCGGGCCGGGGGCGACGAACATCGTAACCGGCCTCGCGACGGCCCAGATGGACTCGGTGCCGCTCGTGGCGATCACGGGCCAGGTCGGCCGTCCGGCGCTGGGCAAGGACTCCTTCCAGGAGACGAACGTCATGGGGATGACGCTGCCTTTCACCAAGCACTCGTTCCTCGTCGAGGACCCGGACGAGTTGTACCCGACGATGCGGCGGGCGTTCGAGATCGCCCGCTCCGGGCGTCCGGGGCCGGTCCTGGTCGACGTGCCCAAGGACGTGCAGTTCGCCGCGTGCAACGACAACGGCTACCGGAGGCTCAGGGAGGCGCCGCAGCCGCCCGCGGGCCCCGCCCTGGAGGCAGCGGCGGCGCTCCTCAAGAAGGCGAAGCGGCCTTTGATCCTCGCCGGGCACGGGGTCATCCTCTCGGGGGCGGAGAAGGAGCTGAGGCTCCTGGCCGAGCGGACGGGGACGCCGGTCGTGCCGACGCTGCTCGGTATCAGCGCGTTCCCGGACGACCACCCGCTCAACATCGGGTGGCCGGGGATGCACGGGGCGGCAAGCGTCAACCGGGCCATAGACAAGTCCGACCTCCTCTTCGCCGTCGGGATGCGCTTCGACGACAGGATCACGGGCGCCGTCGACAAGTTCGCCCCGAACGCCAGAATAGTTCACATAGACGTCGATCCCTCCGAGCTCGGCAAGGTCATAAGGCCGACGGTCGGCATCGCGGCGGATGCGAAGCTCGCCCTGCGCGGCATCCTCGGGCACTTCGAGGAGACCGAAGATGTAGAAGGATGCGCCGAGTGGCGCGAGGAGATCTCCAGGACCCAGGAGCCGGAGAAGCGGACCGAGGAAGCGGCGCGCGGGGAGTACGGCCCGATCCGGATCATGGACGCCATCAAGGCGGCGGCCGGCGAGGAGGTGCGACTCGTCACCGACGTCGGCCAGCACCAGATGTGGGCCGCGAAGTTCTTCGAGTTCACCAAGCACAACAGCCACATAAGCTTAGGCACGATGGGCTTCTCGCTCCCGGCGGCGATGGGCGTGGCGTTCGCCTACCCGGACGAGCCGGTCTGGGTCGTGGCTGGGGACGGCGGCTTCCAGATGAACATCCAGGAGCTCGCCACCATCCGGGACTTCGGCCTCAACATCAAGGTCGCTATCCTGAACAACGGCTACCTCGGCATGGTGCGCCAGTGGCAGCAGTTCTTCCACAACCGCCGCTACTCGGAGACCCCGATCAGCGGTCCTCGTTATGAGGAGATGGCGGCGGCCTACGGGCTCTCGGGCAGGACGGTGCGCGAGGGCGACGACGTCGAGGCGACGGTGAAGTGGGCTCAGGAGCAGCCGGGGTGTACGATCCTCGACTTCCACATCGACCCCGAGGCGAACGTATTCCCCATGATCCCAAGCGGCATGAGCGTCAACGAGATGATCGAAGAGACCGGCGCCGCGTATGGCGGCGCATAACACCCCCCGCCACGCCCCGACCGACACGGCCCTCAACCCCGTAGAGGTTCGCCTCGCGGGCGGGATGCTGGCCCTGAACCGCTTCCTGATGACGCTCCAGAACAAGCGGATGCCGGTAGCCTCCTTCACCGTCGGTAGAGACGGAGACGGGATGCGGGCGACCATCCTGCTCGACTGTCCCCCCGAATCGGCCCGGCGGTACGCTATGCTCCTCACCGGCCTGGAGGACGTCGAGGAGATCGAGGCGGCCGAAGAGACGATGGAGGTCGCGCTGCTGAAGGTGAGAGGCGAAAACTGGCAAGAAGCGGCGGCGCGGGCGGGGATCGGGGTACACGAAGACGGAGAGACGGTCGTGGCATCCGGGGCGCCGGAGAAGCTGGAGGCATGGCTCGCCGGGATGAATGATGAGTTGGAAGACGTGGTGCGGCTCGGGCCGATGGCCCGGCCGGGGGATAGAGGAGGAACTTAAATGGCCCGGGTTTATCGAGAAGGGGACATAGGAAACGAGATCACACAGCGCAAGGTCGCGATCCTGGGCTATGGCAGCCAGGGTCACGCCCACGCCCTGAACCTCAAAGACTCCGGCTGCGAGGTCGCCGTCGGGCTCTACGAGGGCAGCGCGAGCAAGGAGAAGGCCGAAGCGGAGGGCCTCCAGGTGATGAACACCGCCGACGCGGTGCGGTGGGCGGACGTGGTGATGATGCTCTTGCCGGACGAGAGGCAGCCCGCGGTGTACAGGGCCGAGGTCGAGCCGAACCTGTCGGAGGGGATGCTGATGCTCTTCGCCCACGGGTTCAACATCCACTTCAACCAGATAGTCGTGCCGCTCGAGGTGGACCTCGGGCTCGTGGCGCCCAAGGGTCCGGGTCACGTCCTGCGGCGTATGTACGTCGAAGGCAACGGTATGCCTTCGCTCTTCGCGGTCCAGAACGACGCTTCGGGCGAGGCGCGCGACCTGATCCTCTCCTACGCCCGCGGCATCGGGAGCGGCCGGGCCGGTATCATCGAGACCTCCTTTGCCGAGGAGACCGAGACTGACCTCTTCGGCGAGCAGGCCGTCCTGTGCGGCGGCCTAACCGAGCTCCTGAAAGCGGGGTTCGACACGCTCGTCGAAGCGGGGTACCAACCGGAGCTCGCGTACTACGAGTGCGTAAACGAGCTGAAGCTCATAGTGGACCTCATCTACGAGGGCGGCCTCGCCGGGATGCGCTACTCCATCTCGAACACCGCCGAGTACGGCGACTACACCGCGGGACCAAAGATAATAGACGAGGATACCAGAGAGAGGATGCGCGAGATCCTGGCGAACATCCAGAGCGGCAAGTTCGCCCGCGACTGGGTGCTGGAGAACCAGGCCGGAGGGGCGAGCTTCCTGGCGATGCGCCACAGAGAGGCACAACTGCCGGTCGAGAGGGTCGGGGCGGAGTTGAGGGCGCTCGCCGCCGAAGGCGTAGAGACACCCACGGGTAGCCCTTCGGGAGGTGATGGCCGATGAGTCGCAAAGCGTTCGCCGCTTCCGACGCGGAGTGGTGCTATCACGGCGGAGAGCTAGTCAAGATGGGCGACGTGAGGCTCTCGCCCGCGACGCACGCCCTGAACTACGGCACGGGCGTCTTTGAGGGGATACGGGCGTACTGGAATCCTACCAAGGGCACGCTCCAGGTTCTCAAGCTCAGGGAGCACTACGAGCGGTTCGAGAAATCGTGCCGCATACTGCACGTCGAGCTGCCACACACAGTGGACGAGCTGTGCGAAATAACGCTTGAGATACTCAAGCGCAACGCGCCGCGGGAGGACACGTACATAAGGCCGCTCGCATACAAGGCCATCGAGTCGGTCGGGGTGAACCTCAGGGGAGATTCGGAGCTCTCCGTCTTCACCGTCCCGATGGGCAACTACGTGGAGCTTACGGGCCTCAGGTGCTCAGTCTCTTCCTGGCGGCGGACGGCGGACAACGCTATCCCCGCGCGCGCTAAATGCACCGGCTCGTACGTAAACACCGCTCTGGCGGTGGACGCGGCGCACCGGGCGGGCTACGACGACGCGATCTTCTTGACCCAGACGGGCTTCGTCTCCGAGGCGAGCGCGGCCAACATCTTCTTGCTACGTAAGGGCGGGCTCATCACGCCGCCGGCGACGGCCGACATCCTCGAAGGCATAACCCGCGACGCGGTCATGGAGCTGGCCGAGAAGGAGCTCGGGATGCCTACCGACAAGCGCGACGTGGGCCGCACCGAGCTCTACGCCGCCGACGAGGTGTTTCTGACCGGCACCGGCTTCCAGATAGCGCCCGTGACTGAGATAGACGATCGCAAGGTTGGCGAGGGAGAGATGGGCCCGGTCGCGGCCCGCTTGCAGGAGTTGTACTTCGAGGCCGCCCGCGGCGAGAACCCAGATTACGCTGACTGGACCGTGGCCGTCGAGGTTGCGGAGAAGGCAAGGCGGTGAGATACTAAGTCTCTACATGGTAGAAACCTCTGACACTTCGCGTCTCCCTCTCGTCATCCTACGACTAACCAGGGTGGTCGTCGGGCGAATTACCCGCCCCGGCCTCTAGCGCCGGGCCCTTTCCAAGCTTAGCGACCACCGAAGATCAGCCGCACTTTTCGAACCGCACAACAATCGTAGAAAGAAGAGGGAATATGCGTCGCGTACAGATTTTCGACACCACGCTCAGGGACGGCGAACAGTCGCCGGGGATCTCGCTCTCCGTGGAGGAGAAGGTAGAGATAGCCCACCAGCTCGCCCGCCTGAAGGTGGACGTGATCGAAGCCGGGTTCCCGATCACGAGCGAGGGCGACTTTGAGTCGGTGAGCCGCATCGCAACCGAGGTGAGAGGCCCGACGATCGCCGGTCTCGCCCGCATTCACCAGGCGGACATCGAGCGCGCCTGGGAAGCGGTAAAGTGGTCGGGGAGACCGCGCATCCACACCTTCGTCGGCACCTCGGACCTGCACATCGAGCACCAGATGCGCTCGAACCAGAAGGACATCCTCGTGGGGGCCGAGGAGGCAGTGAGGCTAGCCAAGAGTCTGTGCCCCGACGTGGAGTTCTCGCCGATGGACGCGACGAGGACGGAGATCGGGTACGTCGCCGAGGTGGTCGCCGCCGCCGTCGAGGCCGGGGCGGATGTGATCAACATCGCCGACACCGTCGGCTATACGACCCCGGTCGAGTTCTCCGCTTTCTTGCGCGAGCTGCAAGAGCGGGTACCGGGGCTCGAAGATAGGGTGCTCTCGGTGCACTGTCACGATGACCTCGGGCTCGCGGTGGCCAACTCGCTCGCTGGCGTGCAGGTCGGGGCCCGGCAGATCGAGGTGGCGGTCAACGGGCTCGGAGAACGGGCCGGGAACGCCTCGCTCGAAGAGATCGTGATGGCGCTCGTCACGCGCGGGGATCACTACGACGTCGAGGTCGGGGTGGATAGTCGCCAGCTCGCCAACACGAGTCGCCTCGTCTCGAACATAACCGGCTACGAGGTTCCGCCGAACAAGGCGGTGGTGGGCAGGAACGCTTTCCTGCACGAGTCGGGGATTCACCAGGACGGCGTCCTGAAGGACCGGCGGACGTTCGAGATCATGACGCCCAAGGACATCGGGCTCGAAGGCACGAACATCTTCCTCGGCAAGCACTCGGGCCGTCACGCCCTCAAAGACGCCCTCGAAGAGCTCGGCTACACGCTCGAAGGCGAGGTCCTGAAGAGGGCGTTCACGCGCTTCAAGGAGATCGCCGACCACAAGAAGACGGTTACGGCGGCTGACCTCGAAGCGATCGCGGCGGACGAGGTCGGGTCGTTCGAGGGCAAGTTCGTGCTCGACTCGTTCCGGGTCGTGGCGGCGACGGGGCGCCAGAGCCGGGCGGCGGTGACGATCTCGCACGCCGAACACGGCACGTTCGAGGCCGAGGCGGAGGGCGAGGGCCCGGTGGACGCGGTCTTCCGCGCCGTAGACACGGCCACGAACATCAAGGGACGCCTGACGGACTTCCGCATCGACGCCGTCACAGGCGGCAAGGACGCCCTGGGCGAAGTCCGGGTCTCGGTCGAGTTCGAGGGCCAGGAGTACGGCGGGCGCGGGCTCTCCCAGGACGTCGTCGAGGCCGCGGCGAGGGCCTACGTGCGGGCGGTCAACGTGTACACGGCGGGCAAGGTCGGGGCCACGCGGGTCTCGACGGCCGCGCCCTAGAGCGAGGCCCTCCCGTGCGGAGCCTCCCCGCCACCCTTCCGGGCTACGAACGCTTGAACGGCGAGATCCCGGTCGTCTACGCACCGGGACAGGAAGAGCAGGCGTCAGAGGTGTGGCAGCTCCTCCACACAGGAGCAGGAGCGCTCTCCGCGCTGCTCGAGGTGGAGCCGCCCGAGCTAGAGACGATGCTGGTCGCCGACGAGGACTGGAACGAGGCGCCACGCGAGGGTGAGCGCGCCTACCCGAAAGGGCTCCCGTACTTTACGAGGAGCGCCCATCCGGCGACCCTGGTGTTGCCCGCGACGCTCTCCTCCGTCTTCAGACCCCGCACGAAGGCGACGTATCCCCTGGTCGTGTGGCACGAGCTTGCCCACGCCTTTCTCCTGAAGAAAGAGGTCGTGCGTACTCCGGCCTGGCTCGGGGAGTTCGTGCCGCAAGCTGCATCGGCGGCGGTCGCACGGAGGGCCGGGCTACCGCTAGACGAGCATCTGGGCATGATCGACCGGGAGCCCGGCTTTACCGTCCGG
>JAIVIG010000099.1 GCA_020200675.1 Actinomycetota bacterium | reverse complement strand
GGATGGAGCTGCGATGGAGTCGGAGAGCGCGTTACTTCGATGAGCGTGTAGCAGTCGATAGCCCACTGCCCGTATGACAGCCCAGCATGTACAGTTTTCCGTGGAGGTGCTGCCCTTATACCGATCCGGGTTATTGATGTCACAACGCATCAACTGCTTCCGTCCACCAGGAGAAACCGCTGAGCTGTCGTAGGCGGGCAGAGTCCTCCCAGTAGGGCGTAATCGTTCGGGTGAGCGCCTCTTGCAGTAGCTCGACGGTCTCGAAGGCCTTGTTGGATAGCTCTCTTCTGAACTCCTGAAACCACCTCTCCACCGGATCGAGCTCGGGAGAGTAGGCAGGGAGGCGCACGAAGTCCACGTTCTCGGGACAGACGATCTCTTCTGAGCGATGGCTCGGGGCGCCATCGAGTACGAGGAGCAGGTGCTCGTCGGAGTAGGCTTGGGAGAGCTCCTCGAGGAAGGTCTGCAGGCATCCACTGTCCATCCCGGGCAGATAAAGGCAGAAGCTCTCTCCCGTAGTGGGCTCGACCGCCGCATACAAGTAGGTCCACTTGTAGGAGCGCTTGACGATGTAGGGTGGTCGGAACCCCCTCGGACAGTATCGCCTCCTATGCCAGTTGATGAGGCCAAAACGTGCTTCGTCGAAGGCCATGACCTTCAGTGGCTTGTGCTCAGGCTCTCGGCGAGCGAGCCGCCTTATCCTACCGGCGAAGTTTTTTTGAAAGCTTCCTGCTGTTGGGGGTCGGCTTTCTCGTGCCGCGGCCTGCCTGTCTTGAGCTTCACCTTCCTGCGCCTGAGAAGCTGCCCCACTCCGTCGGGATGAGAGTACTCGATGCCGCGTTCGCTCAAGAACCGATGAGCCTGCCCGATCGTTGCTATCTCTCCCTTCTTCATGGCCCCTTGGAGTTCTTCGAAGGCTTCGGGCGTGACCAACTCTTGGCGGCCGCGTTCGTCTACCCTGCTTTTGAGCAGCTCTTCCAAACCGCCTCGCCCGTAGCTGGCGAACCACCTCTGGCATTGGCGCCAAGAGTAGCCCAGAGCCTCTGAAGCCTCTTCCAGATTACGGCAGGTCCCCGATTTCAGGAGCCTTAGCATCCTTACGCGCTGGAACAGATGAGTGTAGCGATGACGCTTTTCGAGCTTCTCCAACTCACGAGGATCTTCCTCGATCACCTGCTGATAGAGTATTTTCGGCATACACCCATTATGCCACCAATAAAACGGACCGGTATTAGTAACTATCTCAAAACTCTTACGATCGGCTATCATCGTCGATGGTCCCTACCGAAATGGGAGGCGTCAGTGATGTCCGAAAACTCAACTCAGGAGAAGCTGCTTCCGACCATCTGGCGAGTACCCGACGAGCTGTGGGAGAAGATCGAACCGATCCTCGCCTTACACGACCCGCCAAAGAGCACCGGTCGGCCCCGCGTCAACCAGCGAGCCGCCCTCGATGCGATCATCTTCAGGATGCGAAGCGGCTGCCAGTGGAACCACCTCCCAAAAGAGGAGTTCCCTGACGACTCATCGGTGCATCGCACCTTCCAGAGATGGATCGAGAAGGGAGTTTTGGATCTGATGTGGGAGCAGATGATCGAGGAGTGTGAGGAGCTTGGCGGGGTGGACTTCGAGTGGCAGGCGGCGGACGGGGCCATGGGCAAGGCCCGTTTTGGGGGGATCTCGTAGGCCCAAATCCCACCGATAGAGCCAAAGTAGGCGTCAAACGCTCGATCCTGGTCGAGGCCGCTGGCGGTCCGCTTTCGGCAGTCATAGCGGGAGCGAACGTGCCCGACTTTAAGCTTTTGGAGGCGACGCTTGATGCCATCGTCACCGAGCGTCCCGGACCCACCGAAGAAGCGCCTCAACATCTGTGCCTGGACAAGGGCTACGACAAAGAGCCGGCTCGGGAAGTGGTCGAGCGTCACCGCTACACTCCTCACATCCGGCGTATCGGCGAAGAGAAGAAAGACTCGGAGGGAGAGAAACGTTACCCAGCGAGGAGATGGGTAGTGGAGATAATCTGAACGCAAATGACAAAAACGGACCTTTTCGCTGCTGGGACTGGTGGGAATCACGTAGCGTATCTCCACTTCACTGTCGGTGACGATCACCCGGTCGATCAACAACTCCACCAACTGGCGCTTCTGTTCGAAAGTGGCGTTCTCCAGGCTGCCCCGCACGCGGGCGCAGAAATCCTCTATGGAGCTTGCAACGCCAGCGAGCTCCATACGCTGGTCAGCTTGAGTCTGTAGTTGACTCTCCTGAGATGCCAACGCTTGTTCTCTTTGGTCTAGATCGCGCCGTCTGCGTTCGTACTCCGCCAGCGGGATTATCTCCGCGAGGTATGCTTCCGTGAGCCTCTCCAATTGGCGCTTGAGGGCGGCTCGTCCAGCCCGGATGTTCTCGCGTCTCGCTCTGAGCTCTTGGGGTAGCCAATGTCCGCCGTGCGCTCGCTGGAGGGCTTCGGTGATGCTCTGGAGATGGGTAAGGACCTCGCACAGGTCTTTCCACACCAACTCGTCGAGCTGATCGGCTGGGGCAAAACGCGAGGGGCACTTCTTCTCCCTACCCGTGTGGATTTGCTTGCCCTTGCCGGAGCAGACGTAGTACTTGTTCTTGCGATTGACCGTTCTGGCAATGCAGGATAGCTCGCACCTTCCGCAACTCACCAGCGCTCTCAAGAGATAGGTGTTGTTCTTGTTGTTGCGCCTCGCAAACGACTTGTTTTTGGAGAGCTTCTCGGCCACCAACTCGAACTGCTCCTGGCTCACGATGGACGGCGCGCTACTTACGAAGGTCCACTCCTCGGGTGGGGCAGATACTCCCGTATTGTGGGATCGTCCGATCGGGTGGGTGGCCGAGCGTCTTATCCTCGGTGGCCGGTAGCTCATGCGTCCGGCGTAAATCCGCCCAGTGTAGATGGGGTTGGTGAGTATCCCGCGCAGCGTAGCCACCGACCAGATCTTCCTTCCCCTCGGAGAAGGAATGCATCGGGCTTTGAGCTTTCTCGAAACCCCAAAAAGGCTCTCTCCTTCCTCGAGGTACATCGCGAAGATTTCTCCGACCACGGCCGCTTTGGCCTCATCGGGCTCCAACCCAGCAGGATCGCGAGGCCTGTCAGGATCAGTGCGGTAGCCGTAAGGCGTATGCACCCAGGGCAACAACAGTCCAGCCTTGAGCTTGGCAAGCTTCCCTCGGCGCATCCTCTCCGAAAGCAGCGTCCTCTCGTACTCGGCCACCGCTCCCCTTATCTGTAATAGGAGCTGGTCGTTGGGATCGGAGCTCATCGGTCTCTCCACGAACTCCACCCGGCAGCCACCCTTCTCTAGCTCTTCGATGAGCACCATTTGATGGACGTAGTTGCGCGCCAGGCGGTCGGGAGAGGGTACGACGAGCAAATCCAGCTCCCGCATTCGCGCCTTGTCGCGCACGGCGTCAAGAGCAGGACGCTTGAGGCTTGAGCCGCTGTAGCCGTCATCGCGAAAGATATTCTCCTCGGGAAGTTCCCATCCCTCCTTGCCTACATGTCGGTGGATCATATCCAACTGCTGCTCAATGGTCTGAAGCCGAACCTGCCGAGAGGTCGAGACCCGGATGTAGGCTGCTAGCCGCATGGTACACCTCCTCTGCGTGCTTCGGTTGCAGGACGGCGGCTCTCCGTTCGGTCGCAAGAGTCCACTGAAGGAGGTTCTGGTAGGCTCGGTCCCATCGCCGCTGGGCGTCGGGACGTTCCATCACCTCCCGACGGAC
This sequence comes from Actinomycetota bacterium, assembly GCA_020200675.1. Classification (GTDB taxonomy): domain Bacteria; phylum Actinomycetota; class Rubrobacteria; order Rubrobacterales; family Rubrobacteraceae; genus Rubrobacter_F. The sequence continues at coordinate 1,431 of JAIVIG010000099.1, read as the reverse complement.
GTGCCACTGGCGCTTCATCGACTCCTCCGTGATCGGTGCTTTGGTACGGAGGATAGGCCGGGCTATTGGCGGATTCCTTACGCCCCATGCGCGCCGTGTACACTTCGAAGCGGGAGAAGCCAAGTGTGAGCTGCTCATACCGCGTCATACAGAATTTGTCTTTTGCGATCAGTCCATCGAGCGTACACTGGGTTGGCTCTCGAAGTGCCGGGCCATCCTGGTACGCTACGATAAGAAGGCCGTCAACTATCTGGGATTGATCAAGGTAGCCTGTATCCTACTGTGGTATCGGCGTCAGCATCGTCTATCCCTTTTGAGATAGTTAGTTGAGGCTTGGTCATAAATAAGGGATGCGTTATCTGAGCTTGACCGGACACCAAAAGCCTCCGAGGATGGCGTGTGTCCAAGCACGCTACTCCCGGAGGCGCATCCATGATTACTCAGGACAGTGTTCTTGTCCAACTCATTCTTTTGGTTGACCAAATCCCAACTCCTCAACCGCCCCCACGCCGTCCTCGCGGACGACCGATCTTCTACTCCGAGAAGCTCTTTATGAAGGCGCTTGTGATCATGATCGTCAGACGCTTGCATAAGGTGGGCGAACTGCTCGCCGTGCTCGAGGAGGAAAGCGCTCAGATGCAAGAAGTGCGTCAGTTGCTCTTTGAAGGCGGGCGCTTCCCTTCCAAGCGTACCTTTCAGAGGCGCCTGAAGGCTCTGCCCAACTCGCTGCCGGATCAGATCGGTTGCCTGGGACGCTACCTGGTTGAAGTGCTCAAGCCCTGGGAGAGTAGAGGTAGGGCGGTGGCCATAGACAGTACCACTTTGCAGGCCAAAGGCGGAGTGTGGCATAAGAAAGACAAGGAAGCCGGCGTCGTACCCCACACATCCATAGATACCGAGGCCGGCTGGACCAAGTCCGGCTGGCACGGGTGGGTATATGGGTGGAAGCTACACCTGACCATCACGGTGGCCGGGATGTGGATCCCGCTCTCAGCCCGGCTGACCCCGGCCGATGTAGCGGACAACCAGATAGCTCCGCTCTTGATCGAGCAACTGCCTGAAGAGGCGCGCTTCGTTTTGGGAGATACTCATTACAATGCCGAGAACGTACGCGACAAATGCGAGAGGACCGAGCGGTTTTTGGTCACCTCCAAACGCGGTGCCTACCCGCACACCGACTGTGGGGTGGAGGTTAGGCGGATCTTCCACAAACTGCGTAGCTTGGCCAATGAGAACTTCAATGAGCACTTCAAGAGCATCTTCGAGGTACATGAGCAGGTTCCCACCAAGGGCAGGGTCAACACCGCCCGCTTCGCTCTTGGGGCAGTGTTGGTTTACCAGTTGGCTCTACTCTACCGTCATGAGCGAAACTCGGAACTCAATCGTGGACTCAAACCGTTTCTCAGAGCTGCTTGATGAATTATGACCGGA
>JAIVIG010000098.1 GCA_020200675.1 Actinomycetota bacterium | reverse complement strand
GAAACTTGCTCAATGGGAACAAGAAGGAACGATTCACGGCGGTGGCTATACCGCTGCGAGGGGTGGCGTCTTCATTGTCGATGCCGACTCAAGCGACGAGGTAGACCAGCTAGTAACTAGCTTGCCTCACTGGGGATTAGTAAAGGTTGACGTAAAGCCTTTGATATCTACAAGTACTATGCTTGAGCGGAGCCGAGCGATGAGCCAGAGGCTCCAGGAGCGAGTGCGCTAAAGCAGAGAGCACGGTAACTGAGATTTTTGGGAAGGGTCGAGGTTGTGCTCGGTCCTTCTTCTTGCCCTTATTCACAAAGTGAGTAGAAGAGACCTTCAATGAAGTTCAACTCCTTCGCGGCAACAACTGACCTTTGAGGGAGTCGGCCAGCCAAGCTTCGTACTCGTCGGGGGACCACCCCGACTCATCCACCAGCTCCCGGTAGACCTCGGCCCGGCAGAGGGCTCGCAGAATCGACAGCAGAAGGAGAGAAAAGTGATTGCTGAAAGGATCGACCAGCTCGAGTTGCTCGAGGTTTGGTACGAGAACGACCCGACGATGCGACTCAAGGTCAACTTCCCCCTTTTTCCTGGGGAGAGGGACCAAGAGCACGGCGGTCGTTTACTTCGAGCTCGAGCCGGGCATACCAGCTTTGATCTAGTGAGGAGGGTAAGAGCCTATGCCCAGCGACGAGCAAGACAAGGCAGGGGGCGTCGCGCCTCCAGCATTATCGTCTCCATAATGTTCTACAGGTACAGGCGCATGCGGCGCGAGTAGTCGCGCTACCCGTAGGCGACCCTCACCAACGCCGGTAACACCTCGCCCGCCGAACCCCGCAACGCGTACTCAGCGTGCCTAGTCAGCGGCGTGTCATCCGGGTTGACCTCTACGACCACGGCTCCCTGTCGCATCGCCTCGAAGGCCAGCGAGGCTGCAGGCTGCACGAGCCCGGAGGTGCCGATGGAGAAGAAGACGTCACAGTCGCGAGCCGCATCAAATGCTTTTTCGAGCGCTCCGGCCGGCAGTATCTCCCCGAACCAGACCACGTCGGGACGCAAGAAAGCGCCGCAGCCCGGACAGGAGGGCGGTACCCCGGTGTCGTCTTCGCGAGGCTCGACCAGCACGTCTTCGACGGAGCATTTAGAGCGCATGATGTTGCCGTGCAACTCTATTACGTTCCGGCTACCGGCCCGCCGGTGCAGGCCGTCGACGTTCTGGGTGAGGAGTTCGAAGTCCGGGACGCGGCTTTCGAGTTCGGCGAGCGCCTCGTGACCGGGGTTGGGGGCGGCCTTCTCTACAAGCTCGCGGCGCCAGGCGTACCATTCCCACACCAGGCGCGGGTCGCGCTCGAAAGCCTCGGGGGTGGCGAGTTCCATGGGGTCGTAGCGGGCCCAGAGGCCGGTCTGGGCGTCGCGGAAGGTCGGGACGCCGCTCTCGGCGGAGATGCCGGAGCCGGTGAGGACGGCGATGTTTCGGGCGTTGCGTAGCGCCGTTACCAGGCTCTCCGGTACGTCCGTAGCCGGCATCTCCACCGTATCTTCCGGTCCCGGATCAGGCGCCAAGAGCCCGGAGCAACTCCTCCGTCCCCTCCGCGACGGGAACCGTCCGCTGCTCGCCGGTTGTCATGTCTCGCAGGGAGCAGACTCCGGCCGCAAGCTCCTCGTCACCGATGACGACCGCGTAGCGGGCGCCGGCCCGGTCGGCCTGCCTGAACTGTCCCTTGGCGCTCCGGTCGGCGTAGTCGAGGTCGCAGGCGAGCCCCTCGGCGCGCAGAGCGCCCGCCAGGCGGAAGGCCGGCAGACGAGCCTCGGGTGCGAGGGTGACGAAGAAGACGTCCAGCTTCGCTCCCTCTTCCGGGGCGTTCGCGGCGAGCAAGATGCGCTCGACCCCGGTCCCGAACCCGATGCCGGGCATATCGGGCCCGCCGAGCTCCTCGACGAGGTCGTTGTAGCGTCCCCCGCCCCCCACCGTGTCCTGCGCCCCGAGAGCCGCGCTCTTCGCCTCGAAGACCGTCATGGTGTAGTAGTCGAGCCCCCGAACGAGCCGCTCGTCGACCGCGTACGGCACCCCGACCGCCTCCAGCCCTCCCTTGACCGCGTCGAAGTACCCGGTCGCCTCCTCGCTCAGGAAGTCCCCGACCTTTGGCGCTTCGGCGAGTAGGGCCTGGGTGTTCTTGTCCTTGGAGTCGAAGGTACGCAGGGGGTTCGTCTCGATGCGGGCCTTCGAGTCCGGGTCGAGCTCGGACTCGTGCTCATCGAGGTATCGTCGCAGCTCGGGGACGTAGCGCCGCCTCGTTTCGAGGTCGCCGAGGTTGTTCAGGTAGACCAGTTCGTCCTTCACGCCGAGCGCCTGGTGGATGGCATAGAGAAGCGAGATCACCTCTACGTCCACCAGCGGATCGGCGGATCCCAGAACCTCGGTCCCTATCTGCACGTGCTGGCGGTAGCGGCCCTTCTGCTGGCGCTCGTGGCGGAACATCGGGCCCATGTACCATATCTTCACCGGCTGGGCGAGCTTGTAGAGCCCGTGCTCGATGTACGCGCGCACGACGCCCGCGGTCCCCTCCGGCCTCAAGCTCAGCTCTCGCCCGCCCTGGTCATGGAAGACGAACATCTCCTTGCGAACGATATCCGACGCCTCTCCGACGCTCCGGATAAAGAGCTGCGCCTCCTCGAATACGGGCGTCCGCACCTCCGTGTAGTTGTACCGGCGGAAGAAGTCGCGGGCGACGCCCTCGGCCCACGCCCACAGCTCCGGCCGCTCGTGCGGCTCCTGGCTCTGCCCGCCGCCCGGGTAGACGTCGTAGGTGCCCCTCGGGCTCCTGTAGGTCACACCACTCCCAGGGGCAGGTACGGGTTCGTCTCCAGCTCCTCCATCGCGTGCAGGACGGGCCCGTGTCCCGCGAAGAGGCGCGTCGTGCCGTCCCAGAAAGGCATCACCTTTCTCACGGATACCTCGATCTCCTCCCAGGAAGCCCCCGAGATGTCCGTTCGGCCCACGCTGCCCGGCAGGATCAGGTCGCCCACGATCTGATCGCGCCTCACCACGAACGTCACCGAGCCGGGCGAGTGCCCCGGTGTGTGCAGCACGTGAAAGGTCTCCCCGGCCATCACGAGGTCCTGCCCGTCTCTCAAGGGTTCGTAGTCCGTGACGCCCGCGTCTTCGGCGTCGGCCGGATGGGCGTAGACCGGGGCTTCCGTGACGCGGCGCACCGCGTCGAGAGCCCCCACGTGGTCCCGGTGTCCGTGCGTGATCAGGATGGCCGCGACGGGCTTTCGGACCCGGGCGAGTATCTTCTCGGGTTCGGCCCCGGCGTCCACGATCAGGTCTCCCTCCGGGGCGTGGACGACGTAGGCGTTGACCTCGAAGCCGCCCATGTCGAGGCGGGCCTGCTCTATCTCGGTCATCTGTGTCTCCTCCGGGGTCAGTGGTCGAGCGGCGTGCCGTCGCGGGAGACCCGGCGGACGTCGTAGACGTCGGGGACGCCCCTTATCTTGCGTATGATCTCCTCGACGTGGGCCAGGCTCGCGGCCTTGAACGCGAACCGGCTCAACGCCGTCCGGTCCTCGATGGTATCCACCCTGGCCGAGAGGATGCTCACCCCCGCGTCGGAGATGGTCGAGGTTATGTCCTTGAGGAGGTGCATCCGGTCCAGCGCCTCGACGAGCAGCTCCACCGTAAAGAGCCTCCCCTTGCCCTGCGCCCACTCGACCTCGACGAACCGATCCGGATCGCGCGCCTTCAACGCCCGGGCGTTCGTGCATCCCGCCGCATGCACCACGACGCCGCGGCCCAAAGAGACGTAGCCGACGATGTCGTCGCCGGGCATCGGGCTGCAGCAGCGGGCCAGGCGCGTGAGGATCCCGCTCGACCCGACGACCCGCACCCCCGTCTCCGAGTCGGTCCCTTCTTCGGTCTCCGGCAGGGGCAGAGGGACGAGCGCCGGACTGCGCGACCCGTTCGGACGCTCCTCTTCTTCTTCTTTGGGCTGGACCTTCTCCACGACCCGGTGAGCCACGTTCTCCGCGGAGACCGCGCCGAGGCCCACGGCGGCGAGCATGTCTTCCGCCGTCGTGTAGTTGACGCTGGCGGCGACCTGCTCCCAGACTTCGGCCGGGACCTTGTCCCTCTCGACCCGCTGCTTCTTGAGCAACAACGCGACCTTCTCGCGCCCCAGGGAGAGGTTGTCCTCCCAGTCGGCCTTGTTGAAGAATTGGCGGATCTTATTGCGCGCACGTCCGCTCTGGACCACGGCGAGCCAGTCCCGGCTCGGCTTTAGCGCCTTGCCGGTGATGATCTCCACGCGGTCGCCGGAGACGAGTTCGGAGTCGAGCGGCACTATTCTGTCGTTCACCCTGGCCCCTACGGTGCGGTGCCCGACCTCGGTGTGGACGTGGTAGGCGAAGTCTATCGGCGTCGCCCCGCTGGGCAGGCTCATCACGTCGCCCTTCGGCGTGAAGACGTAGACCTCGTCGGCGACCAGCTCACCCTTCAAAGACTCCATGAACTCGGCGGCGTCGGTCGTCTCCTTCTGCCACTCCATCATGCTCTTCAGCCACGTCAACCTGTCGACCTGGCTGTCCTTCAGCCCGTGCTTGTACATCCAGTGGGCGGCGATGCCGAACTCCGCGATCGTATCCATCTCGCGCGTCCGGATCTGTATCTCAAGCAACTTCCCCTCGTTGGACATGACCGTCGTGTGCAGCGACTGGTACATGTTGAACTTGGGCATCGCGATGTAGTCCTTGAAGCGCCCCGGTATCGGCTTCCACGCCGAGTGGACCACGCCCAGAGTACCGTAACAGTCCCGCACGTTGTCCACGACGATGCGCAAACCCGTGAGATCGTAGATCTCGTTAAATTCCTTGTTGCGGCGCACCATCTTGTTGTAGATGGAGTAGAAGTGCTTGACCCGCCCCTTGACCTCGGCGTCCACCCCGGCCTCCGTAAGGTGCTTCTTGAGCTCCTCGGCCGTGGCGCTGATGAACGACTCCCGGTCGGCCCTACGAGCCGCCACGAGCCGCTTTATCTCCTCGTAGCGCCTCGGGTGGAGCGTAGCGAAGGCGAGGTCCTCCAGCTCCCACTTCACCGAGTAGATACCCAGCCGGTGGGCCAGGGGCGCGTAGATCTCCAGCGTCTCCGTCGCCTTTTTGAGTTGGTTCTCGCGCTTGAGATAGGCGAGCGTCCTCATGTTGTGCAGCCGGTCGGCGAGCTTGATGA
>JAIVIG010000543.1 GCA_020200675.1 Actinomycetota bacterium | reverse complement strand
CCCCTGGAGGGGACCGGCATGGATCCCGAGGCCGCGCACGACGACCTCGCGCAGAGGGTAACCGAGGACACGGGGTCAGGGGGAGATCCGCACCTGCACGCCGAGCGCAAAGCGGACGAGATGTCAAAGGAGATGACCGAGGACACAGGCGCCGAGGGAGACATGCAGGTGCATGCCGATCGCAAAGTGGACCAGATGGCAGAGGAGATGTTCGAAGACGTTTGAAGAGTGAATGCGTCTAACTTAGTAGGATAGTGGGGCTGCGGACATAACTGTTATCAGCACAGGGGAGGCAGGCGAACTTTGGAGGTAACCACTTCTCGGCAGTCGGGTGAATAAAAGACCGCGCCGAAATGGATAGGCGAGCCTCGCAGCACGATCCTACAGAGCGTATTGTACCCGGGCTCAGCGGACAATTATCAATAGGGAAAGGCCGGAGCGCTGTACTAGGCCGCCGGCTCTTAGGAGATAGACCCCTTTAGCTTGCCAGCCTGTTGAGAAACGGCCTCTCTGCGAGAGCGCGAAGGCCACAATGCGGCTAGCATGACCTCCCTTCCCTTCGTAGAGCAGGAGGTTGCGCCACCATGATGGGCATCAAGATCCGTGAGTTCGCACCTCTACCTCGTGAGGTTTCACTCGAAGAGCTGGTCCCGACCGACTGCTTCTACAGGGACCTGGAGGAGCGCCTGGACCTCTCCTTCGTACGGGAGATGGTCGCTCCTCTGTACGCTAGCGGAGGACGCACGTCGGTTGACCCCGTGGTCTTTTTCAAGCTACAACTCGTGATGTTCTTCGAGGATCTCAGAAGCGAGCGTCAGCTCATGGAAGTGGCAGCCGACCGCCTCTCGCTGAGATGGTACCTCGGCTACGATCTCTTCGAGCCTTTGCCAGATCACTCCAGCCTCACCAGGATCAGGGACCGCTACGGGCTAGAGGTCTTCGGGAGGTTCTTCGAGGAGATCGTGGAGCGGTGCGCCGAGGCTGGGCTAGTGTGGGGCGAGGAACTCTACTTCGACGCCACCAAGATCGAGGCGAACGCATCCCTCCTCACCGCCGCCAACGCCGCCAAGAGCGACTGGATCTCGAAGGCGGGACGTCAAGACCGCCAAGCGAAGAGTAGCTGGTACCGGCGCAAGGCAGACCTCTTCCTCAGCAAGACCGACCCCGACGCCTCGCCCATGAAGCGCAAGGGCGCAGACCACAGCCACCTCGGCTACCAGGCTCATTGCGTAGTGGACGGCGGCAAGGCGCGCATCATCCTGGGCGTCCTGGTCGCCCCCTTCGAGGTCACCGAGAACAAGCCCATGCTGGACATGCTCTGGAGGTCTGTCTTCAGGTGGAAGGCTCGGCCCCGCCGGGTGACCGGCGACTCGGCCTACGGCACCGTGGAGAACGTGGCGGCCATCGAGAAGGCGCACATCCGCGCCCACGTGGCGCTCAAAGGCGCCGGGCAGGGACGACCCTTCTTCGGCAAGGACGAATTCTCCTACGATGCCGAACGCGACCTCTACATGTGCCCGGCGGGCGAGATCTTGGTCCCGCGCATGCGCAACGCGGCCAGGAGCCTGATCGGCTACCGGGCGAAGGCCGGCACCTGCGACGCCTGCTCACTCAAGCCCGAATGCACGACCAGCAAGCTGGGACGGCAGATCTTGCGCCACTTCGACGAGGAGTACGTCGATCGGGTGAAAGGGTACCGTGGGACCTTCCCCTACGAGAAAGCCCTGCGCAAACGCAGGGTGTGGGTGGAGCCTTTGTTCGCGGAAGCCAAGGACTGGCACGGCATGAGGAGATTCAGGCTCAGAGGACTGGAGAAAGTGAACGCAGAGGCGCTGATGATCGCCAGCGGGCAGAACATAAAGCGGCTATTGGCCTTTGGAAATCGGAGACCGAGGAAACTCGCGCAGGCAGCGGCTCTCCGTCCTCCGGAGAAGTTTCCAAGCACGGAACACCGTGTCGCGAGGCATCACCGTGGACCATACGCGCTTTTTCTCGCACGTTTTTCAACAGGCTGACAAGATTAGATGAATCGCAGAAGAATTATGACCAGCACGAGGATTATCACGACCGTCACCACCAAGCCCAACGTGCCGCGCACCCCTCACCGCCGCCAACGCCGCCAAGAGCGACTGGATCTCGAAGGCGGGACGTCAAGACCGCCAAGCGAAGAGTAGCTGGTACCGGCGCAAGGCAGACCTCTTCCTCAGCAAGACCGACCCCGA
>JAIVIG010000362.1 GCA_020200675.1 Actinomycetota bacterium | reverse complement strand
AGGCCAACCACCGCTACCAGGAGCAGCAGCGCGCCGATCAGCCACAACGAGGACTGGACCGCGTAGGTGGTGGTCAGAGCCTCTTCGCTAAAGTTCTCGGGATAAGCGCCGAGCAGCTCCAGCACCAGACCCCACAGGTCGAGGATCAGCAACAGCGCGCCGGCCGTTATCGCCGCCAGCCCTCCCAGCCGGACAAGGTTCGACGAGGCCATACGTTCTCCTTTCTGGAACTTCCATTACTAAAATAAACATATACGGTAGCGCCGACAACCGCAAGGGGCGTAGCATATTTTTCGGGACCGCTTACGCCGGCCGTGGTGGTGCCGGTCGGCGCGATAGTGCTAACGTCTAGCTCTCGAAGACAGAGCCCTCGAGGTAAAGAGTGGCCGGGCGGGTGTATCCGTCTCTCCGAATGCGCTCCCGGAGTGCTTCGAGGCGTCCGCTCAGCCTCCGTCTCTTGCCCACGGGCAAACTTTGTGATCCCTCGGGCTCTTCTTCGGCGAGGACGACCCTGTCGAGATATCTGACAGGATGTGGAGGCGAAATCCGCCACCGCACGTCATCGAGCAGCGCCTCGTGGAGCGCGACGAGACGCTCCGGCGGGCCGATGCCGTAGAGCTCGGCGCCTGAAAGCTCCCGCGCCAGCTCGCGGTGTAGCTCCTCGTCTTCGAGCTGCACCGCGGACACGGAGTCCACGAAGTCGCTCGTCGCGACCCTCCCGCCGGTCCTGACGACGGAGGCGAGGGCCGCGAGTGCTTCTTCTGCGCTCCTCTCACGCACGTCTAGCTCGTGGAAGAGCCCGGCGGAGTAGGCGAGATCGAACGTATTCCTCTCGAATGGGGGACGAAAAACGTCGCCGGCGACGATCCGGACCGGTGCGGCGAGGTCGGCATCCCGCAAAAGCTCCCGGCCCTCTTCGACGAGCTCGGTGTCCGCTTCGAGAGCTACGAGGGTACCCATTCTGCCGATGCGCTGGCTGAGGCCTTCGAGCCAGAGCGGGGAGGAGCCCCCGGCGTAGAGGACGTCGAGGCCCTCGGTGTCGCCGAGGAGGTCCAGCTCGCGGTCGCAGAAGGAGATAAGATCTCGCTCGTACACCTCGCGTTCTTCCAGCGAAAGCGGGTTTTCCCGATATAACCCGGGAGTCATCGAATTTCCAATCCGCGAACACATCCTTCCGGTTCCGGTTGTTCACGCCCGTCGGCCAAGCCGGTCAAGAGCGAGTAGAATTGATCGGAGTATAGAGAAAAGAGGCGCGGCGCAAGCCGCTCCGCCAGAGTTCAGAGCCCGCGCCACAGCTCATGGGAAGTGTACCAGAGGCCCGATACTGCGCTATGGTGACAATGCACGCAGTACTCTAGGGCGCGTTTGCAAATTAGGGCGACGAGACTACTGCTACCAGAGCCAACGTCACAATATAGTACTTGGCTGTCCCTTGCTGGTCAGCTTCCCGCTGTAGTTTAGAGAGCACCTTCTGCCGGCACTCATCGTCTGCTCTGCACAACAAATCGCATGGTCACCGTGCGGGTGAACCTCCGAACGTGCGCCGGTAGTCGCGTGGGCTGGTGCCGACGAGCCTCTTGAAAAGGTCGCGGAAGCTCGTCGGGGAGCCGAACCCGACCTCACTGGCGATTCGCTCGACGGAATGCCCCGTGGTCTCGAGCAGGCGCTGCGCCCTGCGGATCCGGGATCTGCGCAGCCATTGCAGCGGGGTCGCGCCGGTCTGCTCGCGGAAGCGCCGGTTCAAGGTGCGGGCGCTCATCGTCGCCCGGGTGGCGATGTCGTCGAGGGTCAATTTTCGGTGAGCGTTCTCTTCCATCCACCGCAGGAGCGGTTCGAGGCTGGAGCCGTCCGCGCCGGGCTGCTCGTGCACGATGTATTGGGCCTGCCCGCCGTCGCGCTCCAGGGGCATCACGGCCACCCGGGCGGCGTCGGCGGCCACCGCGGAGCCGTGATCTTGGCGGATCATGTGCAGGCACAGATCGAGCCCGGCGGCGGCTCCGGCCGAGGTGAGGATCCGGCCGTTGTCGACGAAGAGGACGTCCGCGTCCACGTCGAGGCGCGGGTACCAGCGGGACAATTCTTTCGCCGCCGCCCAGTGCGTGGTCGCGCGCAGGCCGTCCAGAAGCCCGGCGGCGGCCAGGGTGAACGCGCCCACGCAGATCGACGCGATCCGCGTGCCGCCCTCCGCCGCCGCCCGCAGCGCGCGTAAAGCGTCCTCGGGGACCGGCGCCGTGGGGTCGGCCAGGCCAGGCACGACGATCGTGTCGGCCCCGGCCAGCGCGTCCAAGCCCCAGGGGGCACGGATGGTAAGAACGCCCGCGTCGACCTCGTCCGCCGGGGCGCAGACGCACACCCGGTACGCCGTCCGCCCGTCGGGCAGCCGGGCGCGCCCGAAGACCTCCACCGGGGTGGAAAGGTCGAAGGCCAAAACCCCGTCCAGTGCAAGGACGACCACCGTGTGCATGGCGATACTCTACACCATCGCATACTTCCAGCCAGCTGATTTCCCGGTCTATTGTGGTCGTTTATCCCCCGGCTGCGGTAGATGATTGCGGCGCTTTGAGCTTCATGGCGAGAATCTGTCTATATATGGCAATCGCGCCACTTATCCCGGTTGCGTTCGTCGCTTAGGATCTACACGACCGAGTGAGGTTGCCGCTGTGTAGAGGCGTGTTGAAAGGATCCCGCAGATGAGCATCATGGATGTCCTCGGACCGATTGTTGTCGCGCTTGTCTACATATCGCTCTCTTCTCTGTTCAAAGAGCCGAACAGGCGAAGCTTCAACGCCATCTTTATCGCGGGAGCAGGCGCGGCGTACCTGAGTGGAGGCTTCGGCATATGGGAGTTTGCCTTCCTGGCCGTGGTCACCTACTGTGCCTACAGGGGGCTGCGATCCTATAGTTTTGTAGGCGTCGGCTGGCTTTTGCACACCGGCTGGGATGTACTGCATCATCTCTATGGGAACCCCATTGTTCCGTTCGTCCCGGATTCGTCGTTCGGATGCGCCATCTGCGACCCGGTGATCGCCCTCTGGTGTTTCGCCGGCGCGCCGTCCGTGTACGACTTGTTTCGCGGGAAGAGGCGAGGACATCAAGCTAGTGGCGACACGGCAACTCAGCCGGACGTCCGACCATGATCGACGAGCTTACGGAAGGGCAGTGGGCACACCTACTGCCGTTACTACCCCTACAGAGGCCATCGCGAGGACGACCCGCTAAGGATCATCGCACCGTGGTGAACGCAATCCTGTGGATTCTGCGCACCGAGGCACCGTGGCGGTATCTGCCCGCCGACGCGGGGGTGTGCTGGAGGACTGCCGCCAGTCGCTTCTACCGCTGGACCGCCTCGGGTACCTGGCAGAAGATACTCGCCGAGCTACAGCGAGATGCGGACCGGGAGAGATCGACTGGTCCAAGCACTTCATCGACGGTAGCTCGATACGCGCTCACCAGAACGCTGCAGGTGCTAGAGGTAGCTGTCAGGAAGACGAGGCACTCGGTTGGAGTCGCGGAGGCTTTACTAGCAAGATTCACGTCAAAGCCGAAGTGTATGGCAAGCTCCTAACGTTTGTCGTGACCCCCGGATAGAGACACGAGGACGCGGTGTTCGAGCCTCTGCTAGAGGCGGGAGTGGTAAAGCGAGCCGGGCGAGGACGTCCCAGGCTCCGGCCGGAGATGGTGGTAGCGGACAAGGGTTATAGCAGTAACCACATCCGCAACTATTTGAACAGCAAGGCGGTTAGGCCAGTCATCCCACTTCGGTCCGACCAGGGTAGAGACGAGAGCTTTGACCGGGAAGCATACCGGGAACGGAACAAGGTCGAGCGTCTGATAAACCGGCTCAAGCAGTGGCGTCGGATTGCCACCCGGTACGAGAAGCGAGTCGTGAACTACGGTGGGATGTTGAGCTTAGCGGTCGTGGTGCTGTGGCTTTGATTTGCAGGCACGCCCTAATCCAGACGGGACTACAAAGTTGAGTAGGTATAACAAGGATGAAGTGTGTGAGGCGTGCCGCCGTGCGGGGCTTTCCCGGAGACCCAAACACACCGCAGATAAATCCTTCGAAACCTAGAGAGCCGTACTTCACGAGAAAGCCCCTCGCGGGGGGAGCTGCGCGGTGGCTTTCGACGCCAAGAGTTTGCCTAGTAGCAGGGACTTTGTGCCGTTTATGAGATTCCTTCTAGGTATTCATAGAGCAAATTTACTAGGGATTCGTGGTTCTTTTGCACCAGAGGAAGATGGACCATTTGCTTCATGACGAATCGCCCCTCCTCAAACGATCATTTACCGTGATCGCAAGCGTTATAGGGTGAGACATCATGGACAGGGACGACCGTTTGAGGGAGCTCGAAGAAAGGTACGAGGGCTACGAAGTCTACGACGACGCGGGCGAGAAGATAGGCAAGGTCGACGACCTTTTCATTGACGAGAACGACCGCGAGGAGTACATCGGGGTAAAGATGGGCCTCTTCGGGCTTTCGGGGAAGACCCTGATCCCGATGGAGATCGCACGCGTCGACGAACAGGAGCGCAGAATAGAGGTTGCGGCGTCCAAGGATCACGTCAAGAATGCTCCACACTACCACGACGACGACGACATCGATCACGAGTTCGAGGCCAGGATCCGCGAGCACTTCGGCCTTGAGAGGCAGGAAACTGTCCCGGAGCGCGGTACTTACGGTCGCTACGAGGGAACCACGGTTGGCGAAGGGGGCCCTCCAAGCGGTGTCGCTGACGCTACCTCCCCTGGGGGTATAGAAGATCGCAACCTCGTGGGACGCGAGACGTACCGGGACCGCGAGGATCTCGGGGGATCCACCGATACGACGGGCATCGAGCCACTCGAAGAGAGGACGGCCAGGCGTGAAGTCGACGAGCCTTTGGAGCCCCGCGAGGAGACCCGCGACGTGCCGATGGATCAGCCGGTCGTGCTCGTCAGGGTGCGACGGGTGCGCACTATAGCGTAGGGCCTCTCGTCGACCCGAACCTCCGCGAGAAGTAACGAGGTTGTAAAAGCCCGGAGGGCCCGCTGTATGTGGGCCCTCCTTTTACGCCGATGATAAACCGACAAAAGGAAGAAGCTTGAATCCTAAAACCCAGAAATGGTTGGTTACCGGTCTAAGTACATTCACGTAATTTCTGAGGGGTTGGAACCGATGATCGAGAGGACCTCAGTAGGTCTTCTGTTACAGCGCTCGAAGAAACCGTAGGCCGCCGCGATCAGTGCCTTGATGCTTGGG
>JAIVIG010000361.1 GCA_020200675.1 Actinomycetota bacterium | reverse complement strand
GCCCTCTAGCGTGCGCCCCACGAGCCTGCGCGGGAACTCTTCGACCCCGACGTTCGAGACGTCGTCCCTGAAGATCCCCGCCCGGACGACCTTTTTGCCCGCGGCAAGCGCCCGGACGTCCTCGGAGATCACCGTCACCTCCGGCAGCTCGGGCACCTAGGAGCCCTCCTCCTCGATTAGACCGCGGACGAACGAGGCGACCCCGTCTTTGTTCACCGAAGGCGCGACCGCGTCGGCAGCGTCCCGAACCTCTTCGCTCATCCCCCCGACCACAACCCCAAGGCCCGCGAAGACGAGCATGTCCACGTCGTTGTCCGCGTCCCCGAAGGCGAGCGTGCGCGCGGGGTCTATCCCCCACGACTCGCAGAGGAACTCCAGGGCCGCCGCCTTGGTGCCCTCCAGTACGCCGACCTCGACGTAGTGCAGGAGACTCCGGGTGACGAAGAGGCGCTCGGAGAACGTGCGCTGGGCCTCGTCCAGCCAGCCCGGCACATCGCCGGGGTGATCGACGATGACGAGTTTCGTCGGCTCCTCGCCGCCATCGCGCAGCCAGTCGGCCGGAGACTCGACGACCTCGACGTCCGACTCGCGGTCGGCGAGGTGTCTGAGCGCCGCCGGGGTCTCGGGGGAGACTATGATCTTGCCGTCCGTGAAGACCCGGGCGTGCAGCCCCTTCCGCGCCGCCCACTCGAGTACCTCGATGCTCGCGTCCTTCGGCACGGTGTGGTGCAGTAGCGTCTCGCCGTCCATCCGTCGCACCATCGAGCCGCCGTAGCAGATCATCGGGTCCTCCCCCCGGAATCCGAGCCTCTCGGCGTGCTGGCGGCCCCCCTCGAAACGCCGCCCCGTCGCCACCACGAGCCGCATCCCCCGCTCGCGCAGCTCCCGCAACGCGTCCACCGTGGCGTCCGTTATGGTCAGGTCGCGGCGCAGCACCGTGCCGTCGAGATCAAAGGCGCCAAGGTCGTAAGGCAGGCGACCATTCTTCATGTTGTGGTGCGTCCCAGGCAACAAAACCTCTCGCAAATCGTGTAACCGAGGGGACTCGAACCCCTGATATCCGCCGTGCAAAAGCCGACCAACATATTCTAGCCCGTTCTGGCGTATCCGTTGGTAGCAAAAACGAAAGCTGAACGCTGACTGCTGAAAGCGCGGGTCGTGGAAGGATTGACCTTCCACGACCCGCCATCAGAGGAGGTGGCAGAGCTCCGCGAGACGCTCTTCCGCCCAGAAGCGCTCTCTCTTCTTGGCCGAGACGAAGGCGACGTGCCCCCCACGCGGCGGCGCCGCCGTTACTACGCTGGGGTTACTGGAGACCTCCGGGCGTAGTAGGGGCCCGAAGGGCACCAGAGGATCGTCCCGGGCATGGATCACGAGCGTCGGAACCCGTATTCGCGGGACGAACCGTATGGCGCTGGCGCGGGCGTAGTAGTCCCCGGCGCTGGCGAAGCCGCCGTGCGGGGCGGTGTAGAGCTCGTCGAAATCGCGGACGGTGCGCAGGCGATCGAGCTTCCGGACGTCGTAGAGGCCGGGATAGAGCTCCTTCTTGCGCTCGACGAGCCGGCGCAGGCTGCGCACGAACGACCGCTGGTAGAGACGGTTCTGGGGCAGCTCCAGGTTTCTGGTAGTCTCGCTCAGGTCCAGCGCGGGCGAGACGGCGCAAATGCCCAGTAGTGCAGGAGGTGCTTCCTCCCCCATCTCCCCGGCCATCTTCAAGGCGAGGTTACCGCCCATGGAGAAGCTCGCCACCAGGACGCGGGAGAGACCGTCGCGCCCTACCAGCTCGCGCACCACGGCGGCGAGGTCACCCGACATGCCGCTGTGGTAGAGCGTCGGCGTCAGATGCTCCGTACCGCCGCAGTTGCGCTGGTTGAGGCGCACCACGTTCGCGCCCACCCCGTATGCCAGGCGAGCGGCGCCGCGCACGTAAGAAGAGTCGGCGCTCCCACCCAGGCCGTGTACGAGGACCAGGGTGGCGCGAGCGGTACTGTCTTCGTGCCAGCGGCAGCGGGCGAGGAGGCGAACACCCGGCTCGACCTCGAAGAGGCGGATCTCGTCCGGACCGTCGCGGAGGCGGCGCGGCCACGCCCAACCGGCGAGCGTCTGAGCGTGCCCGTTGCGGAGCAGCGGGTGCGGCCGGAACGGCCTGGCCGCGAGCATACTCGCTACCTCTTGCAGGAGGCGAGCGTCCGTCTCCTCCCTGGTGGTCCCTGTGTGACGTCGGTCCACGGATTCCGCCCTCGTCTGGTGGTGCCTCATCGCCGGTGCGCCGGGCTCGGGGTGTGTTCTTCGCGTGTATTGTACGAGGAGTTTCGGATTCCGGTATCGGGAACGGGCAGGGCACACGGTTAGTATTCGGCGTGTTGTGCGGTAGAATTAGGGTTCAATCGCCTTCACCGTGCGGCTTTGTTGCTTTGGTTCCTGAGATGCGTGTCATGGCAGGGCATTGACGGCGCGGTGAGACACGATCGGGAGAACGTATGGAGTATCGTAACATTGCTATTATCGCGCACGTCGACCACGGGAAGACTACCCTCGTGGACGGCATGCTCGAGCA
The DNA here is from genome assembly GCA_020200675.1 of Actinomycetota bacterium. Classification (GTDB taxonomy): domain Bacteria; phylum Actinomycetota; class Rubrobacteria; order Rubrobacterales; family Rubrobacteraceae; genus Rubrobacter_F. Next base: position 2,701 of record JAIVIG010000361.1, on the reverse strand, counting down.
GACCCTCGAGCTGGGCCACGGGCAGGAGATCGCCGAGCGAGCCCTGGACAGCAACGTTCTCGAAAGGGAGCGCGGCATCACCATCCTGGCCAAGAACACCGCCGTAGTGTACGAGGGCGTCAAGATCAACATAGTGGACACGCCCGGCCACGCCGACTTCGGCGGCGAGGTCGAGCGCGTCCTCGGCATGGTGGACGGCTGCCTGTTGCTGGTAGACGCGGCCGAGGGCCCGATGCCGCAGACGCGCTTCGTGCTACGCAAGGCTATAGAGCTGGGCCTCAAGCCCATCGTGGTCGTCAACAAGATCGACCGTCCCGACGCCCGGCCCGACGAGGTCGTAGACCTGGTCTTCGACCTGATGGCCGACCTGGGCGCCTCGGACGAGCAGCTGGATTTCCCGATCCTGTACGCCAACGCGCGCGAGGGTAAGGTCTTTAGAGACGTCGAAGCGCCGCGGGACGACATGCGGGAGCTGTTCGAGACCGTCCTCGAGCAGATCCCCGCGCCCGAGGCGGACCTCGCGGGCCCCTTCCAGATGCTGGTAACCAACCTCGACTACTCCGAGTACCTGGGTCGCATCGTGGTGGGACGCGTGCGGCGCGGCAAGGTCAGGGTTGGCGAGTTCGTCAACCTGATCCACAAAGACGGCACGATGACTAGGACGCGGGTGGCGCAGACCTTCACGCACCTCGGGTTGCAGCGCATCGAGGCCGGGGAGGTGGGCGCGGGCGACATCGTGGCTCTGGCCGGCATCGAGAACGCCCAAATCGGCGAGACTATCGCCGACCTCGCGGTCCCCGAAGCGCTGCCCATCATTACGGTGGACGAGCCAACGGTGAGCATGTTATTCCAGCCCAGCACTTCCCCCTTCGCGGGCAAAGAGGGAAAGTACGTCACGTCGCGCCACCTCCACGACCGCCTTATGAGAGAAGTACAGACCAACGTGTCCCTGCGCGTCGAGGAGTTGCGTCCGGACGAGTTCGAGGTCTCAGGGCGCGGCGAGTTGCACCTGTCTATCCTGCTCGAGACCATGCGCCGCGAGGGTTACGAGGTGCAGGTAGGTGCGCCGCGGGTCATCACGCGCGACATCGACGGCAAGCGTCACGAGCCCATCGAGCGCCTGGTGATCGACGTACCCGATGAGTACGCCTCGACGGTTATAGGGGTTCTCAGCAGCCGCAAGGGCCAGCTCGTCGACGTGGAACCGCAGGGCTCGCGCACCCGGATCGAGTTCAAGATCCCCTCTCGCGCCCTGTTCGGTTTTCGCACGCAGTTCCTGACGATGACGCAGGGCAAGGGCATCATGAGCCACGTCTTCGACGGCTACGCGCCCTGGGCGGGCGACCTCAAGACGAGGCAGAACGGCAGCCTGGTGGCGACGGAGGCCGGGAGCGCCTTCGCCTACTCGATCTGGAAACTGCAGGAGCGCGGTAGCTTCTTCATCACGCCCGCCACCGACGTATACGTCGGCATGGTCGTCGGCGAGAACAGCCGCGAGAACGACCTGAACGTCAACGTGTGCAAGAACAAGAAGCTCACCAACGTCCGCTCCGCCGGCGCCGACGACGCCCTGAACCTCACGCCCGTGCGCAAGATGACCCTCGAAGACGCCCTCGAATACATCGGCGAAGACGAGCTCGTCGAGATCACACCAGCCTCCATCCGGCTACGCAAAAAGGTCCTCGAACCGGGCATGCGGAAGTAGACGCCCGCATAACGCGGTGTTGCCTTAGCTTCTGTTCTACTGCTGCCGATAAACAGCGTTGCTCAGCCCTGCTCCGTGATCTCGACCAGAGCCTCGCCCCGGAGAAGGAGTTCCAGCGCAGAGGCAAAACTTCTCGACAGGACCTCTTTCAGGTGTGTGTTCGACGTGTTACCGATGGTTAGCCATAAGACCTGCGGAGGAGGACCGAGTTGCTCGAGTAAGAGGACGAAGTCGCTATCTTTGGTCATCACGATCGCGCCTGCTTCCCGTGCAGCGAGAAAGATCTCGCGGTCCCTGGCGTCATGCAAACCGAGATCTCGAACCGGCCGCGCCTCGACGCCAAACTCGGAGGATATCCACTTCGCCAGATAAGGGGAGAGTTGCGCGTCGATCCAGAAAATCAAGCAGCCACGATGGGGTGATCCAGCCTACGGCTCGCGAACCGTAGGCTCGCGCGAACGTCTTCTTCCTCGGTTAGTCGAATGTAACGTGATGGTGGCATTGCCCAATTATATCTTTGAGATACTTAGTTGTTATCCTACGTGAGCATCGTCTTGGTGTGATCGACTTGGATTAGAGTGGGCTCCTTGACCTCTCGCATGCCGAAGAGGTTGCTCTTCACGATAGCCAACCGATGGCATGACGCTCTAGTAGATACCTCTCAATGGCGGAAAGAGTTACTTTCGCATATTAGATTCGAGGACCTTTTTGCGCAGCCGGATCGAGGACGGCGTGATCTCGACGAGCTCGTCGTCGCCGATGTATTCGAGGGTCATCTTGCGCACGGGCGTGAGGTTGAGGGCATCGTCGGTGCCGGCGGAGCGGACGTTGGTGAGCTTCTTCTCGACAAACCGTGCCAGCTTACCCGGCCTCGCCACGTTTCGGTCGAGTGAATCTGGCGGGGAGTGGTTCAATGGCGGCTATCCGCTTCATGCTAGACTTGGGGCACTTGTAGGGATGGAGAGGCAATGGCCGAACTGATGGATCGTATAACGG
>JAIVIG010000097.1 GCA_020200675.1 Actinomycetota bacterium | reverse complement strand
GGCAGGGGAGGAATGCCGTCCCCATCTGAGCTCCTTCGGCGCCGAGCACGAGCGCTGCGGCGAGGCCGCGCCCGTCCATGATCCCACCGGCCGCAACTACGGGCACGCTCAGGGAATCGGCGAGTTGCGGGACGAGCGCCATTGTGCCGACCAGGGCGCTCTCGAAGCCACCGATAAACGTCCCGCGATGCCCGCCGGCCTCGCTCCCCTGGCCCACCACCGCGTCCACGCCCCGCTCCTCGAGCACCAATCCCTCGCGCACGGTGGTCGCCGTGCCAACCAGTATGGTCCCTGCTTCCTTGAGAGCGGAGATCTGTGCCTCTTCGGGCACCCCGAAGGTGAAACTGAACACGGGAACCTTTCCCTCCAGGACCACCGCGAGCTGGTCCTCGAAAGGCTGGGCGAAGTCGCCGATCTCCTCCGGCGCCTCTATACCGAGCTCCTCCCGGTACCGGGCCAGCGGCGCGTTTATCTCTCCTGGATCGTAGAGAGAGGGATCGAAGTCCTCCGGCACGAACAGGTTGACGGCGAACGGTCTCTCCGTTAGCGACCGGACTTCCCGTATAGCCTCGCGTATAGCGTCTGGCGTCATGTACGCCGCCCCGAGCGTCCCCAATCCCCCCGCCTCTGAGACTGCGGCGACCAGCCGGGACGTAGTCGCCCCTCCGGCCATCCCCGCCTGGATCACGGGATGCTCGATCCCCAATACCTTCGTAACCCTGGTGCTCAATCCCATCCCCAGCTGACCTCCTGATGTCCGATGGAAATACAATATTCTAGTCGAAAGCCCCGACACCCCGTCGAAAACCGTTCCGAAGAAACCCTCCTCGAGACGGCCGCCAGTATCCGGTTCGGCCTCGGGCGATTCACCACCTCTGAGGAGATCGAGCGCGTCGCAAGGCTCGTGGTACGGGCCTCCGAGAATCTTGAGGTTTCGGTTATGTAGCCCTTCGCATTCCCGCCGTTGGTGCGCGCTCGGATCGGCGGTAGAATCTGATCCTATGACACGGAATCCAAACGACGCGAATCCCCGGCACGCCCATCGCCACGATAGCGGAGACCACGAGCACACCCACGGTTCGGTGGACCCCTCCGAGCACCTCCAGAACCGACATGCCTATGGGGTTGGGCCGCACGGGCGAACAGATGCTGAAAATACCCATGCTTCTGTCGACACCCGGTGGTCCCTGCCGCCGGTGCGGTGGCGTCTGTCGCAGCAAGTCGGGAGAGAAAGCGGGGCTCTCGTGGAAGTTGAAGATGACCACGATGCGCTGGCCCGGCTCTATGTCCCCGAGCCCCTCTGTGTACGCCTCGTCGACAACCAGGGCCCCTTCTACGTCCGAGGCTCTCCAGCTCCGGGGGATCTTCCCGGCGTCCGTCCTCACGAACCCGATGGGATCCATCTCGATGCTCACGCCGGGCGCCTCCCTTCTTCGGCGTCGCTAAATTTGGATGCCCGCCCCGTCGCTATCCGCGGCTTCTCGCGCCGTTCGGGGCTTACGCCGGGTCTGCCGGGCGTCTTCCCCTACCTTCTAGAAGGGGTAAGTCACGACCGCCAGGGCGCCGAGAGCGTACCAGATTCCGAAGGCCATGCTCAGGACGCCCAAGACCGGCGCGACCCGCTCGAAGTTCCTTCCTATCGGGCCGCCCGCGATGACGAGCCCGAACGCTGTCGAGAGCAGCGCCATCGAAACGGCGGTCCCGGCGGCGAAGATCAGGAGCGCCCCCGCGGCCTCGGCCTGGTTGGAGATGGTCGAGAGCAAGAGCAGCGTGAGCCCTCCCGAGCCGCCGATGCCATGCACGAGCCCTATCCCGTAGGCCGAGAGCGGCGTCCGGTGAGGGATGGCGTGGTCGTGCTCGTGAAGATCGTCCTCCTTATGGGAGTGGACGTGGCGGTGGTCCGGTCCTTCATCGTGGGCGTGGGCGTGGGCGTGGTAGAAGCCGCGCCGCCATCGCAGCAGTAGCCGCACGGCGAGGAACACTATGATCGCGCCGATGGCTACTTCGGCGGCCTTCTGCACCGGCTCGGGCAGAAAGCGGTTGAAGTGCACCAGCGGTAGGCCCAAGACCACGAGCGTTGTGCCGTGGCCCAGGCCCCAGAAAAGGCCCATCAAGCCGGCCTTGCGCGCCTGCTCGCGCTCATTGCCCCAGGCGATCAAAGTCGTCACCGCCGCCAGGTGATCCGGATCCGAGGCGTGTCGGAGACCCAAGAACAGGCTGAGCAGAAGGATCATCCCCACCCCCGCAGGTCCCTCCAAAAACCCTTCTAAATAACTGTCTATCGCGCCCATGTCCTCCTTCTAACCCCCGCGAACGTCTTACCAGACCTACTCCCTACCGCCGGCACAACCGGGGCACACCCCCTTGGCCACCACGTGCAACTCCCGCACCTCGAAGCCCCCCGAGCCGGTGCTCAGTGCCTCGAGTAGCCGCCAACCGATCTCCGGCTCGGGATGCGAAATTTCCCCACAACTTTCGCACACCAAATGCGGGTGCAAGGCCGTCCGGGCCTCGAAAACCCTCGGCCCTTCAGGCAAACGGCTGTCTGCCACGAGTCCCACCGCCTGCAACGCCTCCAGCGAACGGTAGACCGTCGAGAGCTCCAGACCCGGAAGTGTATCCCTTACCCGCTTCCATACCTCCTCAGCGGTGAAGTGCTCCCCGGACTCGACCAAAACACGCCATATGTGAGCCCGCTGGGGCGTGACACGCACCCCGCGCTCCTGCAAAGCGTTGATCTGTTCCTTCCCCATGCTACTTGCAAAACGTTAGCAGAAAGCAAATCTTAGCGCAAGCACCGATCTAGCGTATATTTGTGAAGCATGGGGACGAGGAAGGTTGGAGGCTACGCGTCCTCGAGCGCCGCCCGCACCATCCGCCGGTCGTGTTCCCAGGCGAAATCCGCGTCGTCTACTTCTTCTAACGAGATCCAGCGTACATCCGCGACGTCGTCCGTCGGGTTCGGGTCGCCCGAGACAATCCTTGCCCTGAAACCTATCGGCAGGACGTAACCTCCGTCCGGGCCGTAGGTGTGAATTTCCGGGAGGATCGGGTCGCCCACGACTTCGATCTCCACCCCCAGCTCTTCTCTGGCCTCGCGCACGATTCCGTCCATGGGGTGCTCCCCTACTTCCAGAAAGCCGCCCGGCAGATCCAACCGACCCTTCTCCGGCTCGCCGGCCCGCACGGTCACGAGCGCCCTGCCATCCTCGACTATCACAGTTCCAACCGCCGGCGCCGAGCTGCGGTACCAGGAGCGGCCACAGTGGGGGCAGCTCGCCCCGCCGCTCGGACGAGGCTCTCCGAGCCGCGTCCCGTCGGCGGGGCAGAACCTGTAGGGCTCGGTGGGGGAGAAGGGTACCTCTTCTCGGGCCACGCCTGACACTACACCCGGCTCTTGACGAGATCTTCCGCCACGCTCGCGAGCTGGTCGATGGTACGTACCACCTCGACCCGGTTGCAGATGGGCTCGTAGAGGGGCATGTCGCAGGAGCCTAAGGTCCAACCCCACTTGGGCTCCGGTGTGATCCAGATGGTCTGCTTGGCGTGCTCGGCTATCTCTTCGAGGGCTCGGGTGTTTGGGTCCTTGCCGTTGTTGCGCCCGTCACCCAGGATCACCACCGTCGTGCGATGGTTGATGGTCGGCAAGTACTCGTTCCTGAACCGCTCCGCCGCCAGTCCGAAGTCGCTGTTGACGTCCGCATCGATGACCTTGCCGCCGAAAATGGTCTCCACCGCCTGCCGCATCGGTTGCTCCTCGAAGAGTTGCGTCACCTCCGCCACGTCGGCCACGAACACGAACGTCCTCACCTTCGAGAACAGGTTCTGCATCTGGTAGACGAGGTGCAACCAGAACTTCGCCAGGTTGCGCGTGGAGAGGCTAATGTCGCACAACAATACGACACGCGGCTTGTGTTCGCGGTGGCGTCTCAGGACCGGGTCGAAGGGTATGCCCTCGTAGCGGGCGTTATTGCGCAGAGTGTGGGGGACGCTTATGCGACCGGTGCGGTCCTGTTTGAGCCTGCGGGTCTTCGCGCCGTGGATCTGGCGCGCCAACCTGCGAACGGCCCCCTCCATCTCCCTCTGTTCCGCGGGCGAGAACTCGGTGAGCTTCCGCAGCGCGCTCTGTTTGGGGTCGAGCGTCTCGGGCTCCTTGTTCTCGAGTTTCTTCTGGCGTTCGATCATCCGTTCGATAATCTCGGGCAGGCCGGCCAGGATGTCGTCGGCGTTCGCCTCGATCTGGCGTATGAGGTCCTCGTCCACCTCCATCTCGTGCAGGTGGTCCACCAGATTCTCCAGCTCCACCGCTGAGATGTCCAGAGGAAGCTCCTGGCCGCCAGAGTGTGGGGCCAGCCTACCAGGGTTGAACATACCGCGGACCCGGCGCATCTTGAGCTGGTGGGTGAGGCGCTCCAGGGCCTTGTTTAGAGGTCCCTGCTTGCGGTTCAGGATCAGCTGTTGGCTCAACAGCGAGAGACGCATCCGATCGGGGTCCTGGTGCATGTTCTGGGAGGGCGCCATGTTGTCCTCACCGAAGAAGCGACGCAGGTCCACGGGCTCGTTCTCCTCGTGGCTGTGGTCGTCGTTCTCCTTTTCCTCTCCCTCGGCCTCATCGCCCAGCTCCAGCTTACCCGGGGGCTCGCCGTGGTCGTGGTCGTGGATGTGGGGTCTTACGGGTGGCTTCTCGGCCGTCTCCTGCAAGCCGAAGTACAGGTCGAAGAGCCGGTCGAAGGTCTCGATGTCGTCGAGGTTCTTGATCAGGGTGGCGCGCAACGTGTCGCGCACGACCTCGCGTTCGCCCAGCCCCACCTGCTCCAGGGCGCGCATGGAGTCTATGCTCTCGGCGGGGGAGACGCGCACGCGGTGGTCGCGCAGGACCTGCACGAAGTCGTTTATGACGGTGTCCACGAGCTACCCTTACAGAGATCCGTACCTGTCGCCGGGCGCAGGTTTTGTGTGGTGGTGATGCCTGGACCATATCTCTCGCCCCGCCTCGTGCTGTTCGTGCTGCCTCCGTTCGAGGGCCGTAGGCTGGTCCGTGCCGCGAACTTTTGCCAGGATCTTCTCGGCGTCGCGGTCATACTTGGCGATGACGCTGATCGTCTCCTCGATCAGCTCCTTGTCGAGCTGTGGCGCGCCCAGCACCGCCAGGGACTGCGCCCAGTCGATCGTCTCGCCTATGCTCGGGGCCTTTCTCAGGTCCAGCTTGCGTATCTCCTGGATCGCCGCCACCAACTGCTGGACCAACGCCTCGCCAACCCCCGGTGCCTTGAGG
>JAIVIG010000542.1 GCA_020200675.1 Actinomycetota bacterium | reverse complement strand
TTCTATGCCCTCATCGGCTTCGACGACTCGGTGAACGTCGCCGAGGAAACCCACAACCCGAGCCGGAACTATCCCCGCGCCATATTCGGGGCCCTGTTTATAGCCGGAATCGTCTACCTGCTCGTCACCTTCACCGCCTCGATGGTCGTGCCGACGGGTGAGCTCGCCGGGTCGAGTGGACCGTTGCTGGAGGTGGTGCAGAGAGGCACGCTTCCGGTCCCGACGAAGCTGTTCGCGGCCATCGCGCTTCTCGCAGTCTCCAACGGGGCGCTCATCAACATGATCATGGCCTCCCGGATCGTCTACGGCATGAGCGACCAGGGGGTGGTGCCCTCGGTGTTCTCACGGGTCCATGAGGGACGGCGCACGCCGTGGATCGCCATACTGTTCACCGTCAGCATCGCCTTCGTATTGCTCGCCGTGCTCGGCGGCAACCCCGATGCTCTGGATACCCTTGGCAGCACCACGGTGGTGCTCCTCTTGCTCGCGTTCATCATGGTGAACGTATCCGTAATGGTGTTGCGGAGCGACAGGGTCGACCACGAACACTTCCGCACCCCGACCATCTTCCCGATTCTCGGTATCCTGGTCTCTGCAGCGCTCTTGATCTATACAGCCGTAAGCGACATCTCCATCTTCTACTTGGCGGCCCTGTTATTGGGTATCGGGCTCGTCCTCTACGCTGTGAACTTCCTCGCCAAGCGGAGCGTGGACCGGGAACCTCCGCAGGCGCGGTAGTAACCCGACACCCTGGCCTTTCCAGGTCGGAGGCCATCCGGCGGGCTGCGATGGAGGCGATGCGGGAGCTCTACGGCGCCTACAGGGTCATGGAGATCTTCTACTACGACCGTCTGCGGGAGACCCTCGAGCTCGCAGCCCCGGAGGGGGTGGGAGAGCCGGGCGTGGCTGTGGTCACTCGCGGGGTCGGCGACCCTGCGTTCTTCGAGCACCGCAGGATCGTCGAGGTTGGCGACCCTTACTCTTCCCTGATGGTGTAGAGCCCGCCGAACTTCGCCGCGAGGTAGCAGACGTACATGCCAGAGGGCCGCGCCGACGCCGCCCTCTGGCATGTACGTCTGCCTGTCCCACGCCAGTACCGAGGCGGCGGAGTAGACGTCGCTTATCGTGGCCAGGCGTTCTTCGAGTGCCTGGAAGGTCTCATCCGGTCGGGCGGAGATCACGTGCGCCATACTAGCATCGCCGGTCCGGCACGTTCCGGCTTATAGCATCGGGGGGATGGGTACATCAGAATGTATAGGTAGAGTACCTTAGAGAATGGGGAGGGCACTATGAACGGTTTGCTCAAGGGGGCGCTCGCCGCGGGTGGCGGAGCGGTCGGTATCAAGGTCTTGCGGCGGGCTTTGTTCTCAGGGGGGCGGCGAAGGTATGAGCCCTGGGAGAGGTCGCCCTACAGAGACTTTCCAAACAGGGTGCTCATCGTTGGCGGCGGGTTCGCCGGTTACAAGGCGGCCCAGACCCTCTGCGAGCTAGCCAGGGACCGCGACGACGTCGGGGTCATGCTCATCTCGCGGGAGAACTACTTCACGTTCTGGCCGATGCTGGCCAGCGTCATCGGCGGCGACGTGGCGACCCAGAACGTCGCGCAGCCCTTGCGCCGGACCCTGATCCGGCTCGGTGCCAGCTTCAGGCGGGCTCCTCTGGACAGCGTCGACCTGGAAAGACGGCGCGTGGTGGCAGGTGGCAAGGAGTTCCCCTACGAGCATCTTGTGCTCTCGCTGGGAGCCGAGCCGGCCTACTTCGGCATACCCGGCGTGGAAGAGCACTGCATAAGCATACGCGGGATCGGCGCCGGTGAGGAGATCGTCGACAGGGTCATCGAGCGCTACGAGGAGGTAACGCTGGCCGGGGGTGAGATCCCCGACTCCAAGCTGACCTTCATGGTTATCGGGGGCGGGGCGACCGGGGTCGAGGTGGCCTCGGAACTGCACAGCCTCGTCCGAGATTTGCTCGTGCCGGACTACCCCAATATCGATCCGCACCGCGTCAAGATAATCCTCGTTGACGCTAACAAGGAGATCCTCAAGGAGCTTGACCCGGCCCTGAGGAGGGTCGCGCGCAAAAAGCTGGCCGACCTCCAGATTGAGGTTATCAAC
>JAIVIG010000360.1 GCA_020200675.1 Actinomycetota bacterium | reverse complement strand
TCCGAGCTGAGAGTCGAGCTACGCAAGGCCAAAGAGCGTTTGAGACACAGCCAAGGATGACATCCTTGGCTGTGTCAGGCAGCCGGGTTTCGAGGTTTAGATGTTCACGCTGATATCAATAGAAGACCGGACGAGGTCTCCTACTATACGAAAGGAGTTTGCTTTGAAGACTTACACGAAGAGGCTCGGGCTGGTGGGGCTCCTCGTGGCAACGGTGCTGGCGCTAGCCTCGTACGCCACCGTCGCCGGCGGGAGCATGCAGGGCATAGATCACAGCCCTGGGGAGACTGGGGCTGAGGAGAAGGCTGACCACGGTTCCATGGACCAAGGCTCGATGAACGACGGCGCCGAGGGAGCCTCGGGTACGGTCTCCCCAGTCGAGGCGGGCGTCGAGATCGAGACACGAGTGGAGCCCGCGTCCCCCGCGCCCGGGGAGTCGACGGACCTGACATACCGGGTGAGTGAGGCCGAGAGCGGCGAGGCAATCTCCGAGTTGTCGGTCGATCACGAGCGACAGATGCATCTGATCGCCGTCAGCCGCGACCTCGAGCAGTTCCAGCACATCCACCCCGAGCCTGGCGCGAGCGGCGACTTCGCCGTCACGGCGGCGTTCCCTGCCGAGGGCACCTACGCGCTCTTCGACGAGTTCGTCCGGGACGGGCGGAAGGTGCTCGACCGCCGCGAGGTCGAAGTCGGCGCGGGCGGTGGCGCGGCCTCCTTGAGGCCCGATCTCGAGACGAAGACGGTGGACGGCCTGACGGTCTCGCTCGAGGCGCCGGAGGAGATCCGAGCCGGCGAAGAGGCCGCATTCACCTACACTCTGGAGAAGGGGGACGGTACCCCGGCGGACGATCTGGAGCCCTACCTCGGCGCTCCTGCCCACGTCGCCATCGTTTCCGAGGATACCCAGGAGTTCGCCCACACCCACGGCGAGGCCGATGCCTTGGAGGAAGGTGGCTCGGGCGGACACAGCGAGACCGAAGCGGCCGAAGAGGGGGAGCACGCGGACCACGACGGGGGGCAGAACTTCGGGCCGGAGATCGGCTTCCACCACACCTTCGAAACGCCGGGCCTCTATAAGGTATGGGCTCAGCTCAACCACCACGGCGACGTGACCACCGTGCCCTTCGTGGTCGAGATCACCTGAGCGACGGTGGCTGAACCAACACACCATCCTCGTAAGGTAGTTGCGGCATCGACACGGAGAGGAGGTGAGAGGATGAAGCGGTTCATGGTCCCACGCGTTGCTCACTGTAGCGAGGGCTGTTGTACACGGTCCCGGGCAGGACGTGCCCGGTGGAGGAACGAGTGATCGGCGAGAAGGAAGGAGACGGGATCCTGCACCGCTGCGGGGGCTACGCCCGTTGTACCACCTGCCGCATCGAGTACCTGGAGGGAGAGCCCGAGAAGATGACGAAGGCAGAGCTCGAGGTACTGGAGAGGAAGGACCTGCTCGGCCAGGCGCGGCTCTCGTGCCAAGCGGTGGCGGACCACGACGTAAAGGTGCGACCCCTTGCGACGGTCAGCTCTACGGGTGCAGAGGGGCCGGGGCGTAAGCCGGAGCCGGGGATTACACCGGAGCCCGAGTGGGTTGAAAAACCGGCCTGAGCCCAGACCGCGAAGCCCCCAGACTTGACACCCTCGGGCTTCTAGTATACGGTGGGGGGGTATAATAAGAATGACAGTAGACAGAAAGGAGGTGTGCCGGTGGGCAAGCAGGACGAGAAGATGTTAACCATCCCGGTCACCGGGATGACGTGCGCCTCCTGCGTGCGACGCGTCGAGCGGGCGCTCTCTAAAAAGGAAGGTGTCGCCTCGGCGAGCGTGAACTTCGCCGCCGAGAAGGCGACGGTCGAGTACGATCCGAAGGCCACGAGCCCCGAGGAACTGATCAGTACCATAGAGGGGGCGGGCTACGGCACGGATGTGCGCGAGACCACCTTCGGTGTCACGGGGATGACGTGCGCCAGTTGTGTCGGGCGCGTGGAGCGGGCCCTCGAGAAGAAGGTCCCTGGCGTGTTGGAGGCGACCGTGAACCTCGCCAATGAGAAGGCGACTGTCCGGTATCTTGCCGGCGAGGTCGAGCCACGCGACCTGGAGAAGGCCGTCGAGGGCGCCGGCTACGGGGTGGTGCGCGAGGGGGAGGCGGAGGCCTCCACCGAGGATGCGCAAGAGAAAGAGTACCGCGAGCTCCGGAACAACTTCCTCGTCGCCGCGGCGCTGACGGCCCTGATCCTGGTCGGGAGCCTCCCGCACATGCTCGGCTTCATGCCCCCGGTCCCGATGGGGTGGCTAAACCTGGGGCTGCTCGCCCTCGCCACGCCGGTGCAGTTCTGGTCCGGGTGGCGCTTCTACAGGGGGGCCTACGGTGCCCTCAAGCACGGGCAGGCCAACATGAACACGCTGGTCGTTCTGGGCACGAGCGCGGCGTACCTGTACAGCGCGGTCGCCACGGTGGCCCCCGGACTCTTCGCGGGGGCCGGCGGTCGAGCCGACGTCTACTTCGATACCTCGGCCCTGATCATCGCGCTCATCCTGCTCGGGCGCCTCCTGGAGATGCGAGCCAAGGGTCGCACCAATGAGGCTATCAAGAAGCTCGCCGGCCTCCAGGCCAAGACCGCGCGTATCCTGCGCGGTGGCGAAGAGGTAGACATCCCTGTCGAGGACGTCGCGTTCGGCGACATCGTCGTGGTCCGCCCTGGCGAGAAGATCCCGGTGGACGGGCGCGTGGTCTCCGGCGAGTCCACGATCAACGAGTCCATGATCACGGGCGAGTCCATCCCCGTCACCAAGCAAACTGGCGATGAAGTCATCGGCGCAACCATCAACCGCGCGGGCTCGTTCCGCTTCGAGGCGACGAAGGTCGGCAAAGATACGGCGCTCTCCCAGATCATCCGCATGGTCGAGGAGGCTCAGGGGAGTAAAGCTCCGATACAACGCCTCGCCGACAGGATAAGCGCGGTCTTCGTGCCGGCGGTCATCGCAGTGGCCCTGGCGACGTTCGGGGTCTGGTGGGCATTCGGTCCGGAGCCGGCGTTCACCCTCGCGCTGCTGAACATGGTCGCCGTCCTCATCATCGCCTGCCCGTGCGCGATGGGGCTGGCGACGCCGACCTCGATCATGGTCGGCACCGGCAAGGGGGCCGAGAGCGGCATCCTGATCAAGGGCGGCGAGGCACTCGAAGGCGCCCACAAACTCACGACCGTTGTCCTCGATAAGACCGGCACCCTCACGAAGGGCGATCCCGAGCTGATCGATGTCTTGGTCACCGACGGCATCCCCGACGAGGAGCTCCTCAGGCTCGTCGCCTCCGCGGAGCGCGGCTCGGAGCACCCGTTGGGCGAGGCCATCGTGAAGGGCGCTAGGAGCCGCGGTCTCTCCCTGTCCGACGCCGAGGAGTTCGAGGCCGTGACCGGCGGTGGGGTGCGAGCCCGCGTCGAGGGCCGCGAGGTCCTCGTCGGCAATCGCCGCTTCCTCACGGAGTACGGCGTCTCCGAGGACGGGCTGGTCCCCAGAAGTGAGGAACTGGCCGCGGACGGCAAGACCCCGATGTTCGTGGCCGTAGACGGCAAGCCCGCCGGCCTCGTGGCGGTGGCGGATGTCGTGCGTGAGGAGTCCAGGGAGGCCGTCGAGCGGCTGCACTCCCTGGGGCTGCAGGTCGCCATGCTCACCGGCGACAACAGCCGCACCGCCGAGGCCATCGCCAAGGAGCTCGGCATAGACCGCGTCTTGGCCGAGGTGAGACCTGAGGACAAGGCGGGGGAGGTCAAGCGCCTTCAGGCCGAGGGCAAGCGCGTGGGCATGGTCGGCGATGGCATCAACGACGCCCCGGCTCTGGCCCAGGCCGACGTCGGCCACCAACGCCCTGCGCCTCCGAAGGGTGAAGATCCTTTGATACCCGGGGAGGGTATGGGTACAATACAAGGAAAAGGGAGGCTATGGCGGCCTCCCCTTACCGAGGAGGCAACGAGGAAATGACCGAGCAGCAGGTAGGGTCGGCGCACGGCTACATAAAGGCCAAGGACAAGGAGAAGCTGCGCAACCGCCTCAAGCGGATAGAGGGCCAGGTGCGGGGTGTGCAGCGGATGGTGGACGAGGAGGCCTACTGCGTGGACATCCTCACCCAGATAAGCAGCTATATTGCCGCCTCCGAGAAGGTCGCCTCGCTGGTTCTCAGGGACCACATGGACCACTGTGTCAGGGAGGCGCTGGAGGACGGCAACAAGGCCGACGAGAAGGTGCGAGAGCTCCAGGAGGCGGTGGAGCGCTTCATCAAGCTGGATTAGGAAGATTGGGGCGCCGGTAGGAGCGTTCCCCCAACCGAAAGGAGTCATCGTAATGGCGAAGACCACGGTGCTGAAGGTGCAGGGCATGACCTGCGGCCACTGCGAGCTGAGCGTCCAGGAGGAACTCGAGGAGCTCACTGGCGTGGAGCGCGCGAAGGCCGACCGCGCGGCGGGCGATGTCGAGGTGACCTACGACGAGAGCAAGGTGGGCACCGAGCAGTTCCGGGAGGCCATCGAGGAGGTCGGCTACTCGATGAAGGCCTAAGGGGCGGTAGCCACTACCTAAGGGGCGGGAGACTAACTCCCGCCTTGTGCCTGGTCTGCGCCTTTCGGTGTACGGTGCTGCATCGAAAGAACCAATTTCCTCTGTTGTGGTTGTGAATATACCGGGCGGGGGTATATAAAGCGGGTCGAGGGCGGTGTGACCGGTGTCGTGATCTCAGCGGTGTTAGCGATTCTGGAAAGGCAAAGGCGTGGACGCTCTGCAGCAGTATGCACTCCTCTTCGGCATGATCGTGGCGACGGTCGGGCTGGCATTGAGCCTGGGTGCTGTCTCCCGCTCGTTAGGACGGGTGTGTGAGGAGAAGGCCAAGGACGTGCCGGCGACCTCCGGCAAGCTCTCGCCCGAGCCGGTGTGGGTCCGCTACCACGTGCGCTACTACGGGTACGCACTCCTCTTCCTGGCCTTCGACATGGAGATGGCCTTCATGTACCCGTGGGCCGTCGTCTACAAGGAGCTCGGACTCGTGGCGCTGCTCGATATGGGTGTGTTCCTAATGGTGCTATTCCTCGGGCTCCTCTACGGGTGGAGTCAGGGGGCGCTGAGGCGGCAGTGATCTCCGGTGCCCGAAAGGCACGGCCTTCCTTCCTCCGCCGCCTCGTAGCCCGGGCGCAGGCGCGGGAGCTCGCGGCCTTCGTCGTCTCCGGCCCCGAAGCCACCCGCGCCATAGGGGTAGACCTCGAGGCGGCCGGGTTGCGGGTCTCCCACACACCCCGCCACGCGAGCGTGCTCGTGCTTGTCGGCGAGCTGCCGCCGGGGCTTAAGAGGGCCGCGGCGGTCGCCTACGCCCAGATGCCCAGGCCCCGGGCGATCCTGGCTGTCGGCGTCGGGGACGTCTCGCCGCTCCCCGCGCCTGATGTTGCGGTCGGACCCGGGCAGGAGGACGTCGCCGTCGGTGCCGCCGAACTGCGGCGGCTCTTCGCGCGAAGTGCTTTCTCACCGGAGGCGTCCGACTTCGACGTGGACGCAATCCGGATCCAGACCGAGTACGTGTGCCCCATGCACCCGGAGATCGTCCGTAGCGAGCCGGGCTCCTGTCCTATCTGCGGCATGGACCTCGTGCCGCGTGAGGCTGCCGGCATGAACAACCTCGGCGCTACGGATGACGCCGGACACGGCACGCACCACGGGAGCATGGACCACGGCGGCCACGAGCAACACGACGCCCAGGAGGAGGACCACGGCTCGCACGGTAACACGGATAACGGCGAGGGGGAGCACCCCGCCGCGGCCCATGACGACCGGGAGGAAGGCCGGGACGAAGGACACGAGGTTGCGGACCACGGCCACACGGAACGTGACGGACACGGCCAAGGAGGTGTGTCCCACGCTGAGCACGACCACGCGGAGCACCAGCACGCCGACGAGGGAGACGCAGAAGCCCACCCTGACGGTCACGGCGACTCGGAGCACGGCGCCCACGGCGAGCACGAAGGCCGCAAGCACACGGAGCACGGCGGACACGATCACGGCGGGCACGAGCACATGGACCACGACGACATGGGTTTCATGTCCATGGTCGAGATGACGGAGAACCTTCCGCGCAGCAGCGACGGGTTGCAGATGGAGTGGGTGGAGGGCGTGCCCTTCGGTCCCCTGTTCCCGGGGTTGCCCGGCGGCCTCACCCTCACCGTGACGCTCGACGGCGACACGGTGGCGGGGGCAGAGGCGGAAAGCATCGAGGGCCGGGCCTCCGCGGACGACCTCGCCGGCCCGGCGGAGACGCTCGCCGACCGTCTCGCGCGGCTCGACCCGCTCTCGCCGATAGCGTACCGTGTGCTTGCCCTGCGGGCACTCGAAAGCGCGGCGGGCGTCGAACCCGACGAGCGGATGGTGTTCGCGCGGGTGGGCGCCCTGGAGAAGGAGCGCGCGACGAGCCACCTGGGCTGGCTCTCGCTCTTCGGGCGCCTGATCGGGTACCGCTGGCTCGAAGACCGTGCGGGCAGATTCCAGCTCGCCCTCGTCCGGGCGGCAAGCATCGACGAGGTTGCGCGGCTGTGGATTGAGGCCGGCAGGCTCTCCCGGAGGGTGGAGAAGACGCCGCTGCTCCGGCGTAAGTTGAGGGACGTCGGGCTACTCCCCGAAGAGGCTGAGCCACTGGGCTCGGTGGCGCGTGCCGCGGGCGTCGGTCGCGACGCCCGCGCGGACGAGGAGGTCTACCAATCTTTGGGCTTCGAGCCGGTCATCCGCGAAGGGGACGACGCCCTCTCCCGCCTGCGGGTACGGCTCGCTGAGATCGAGCAGAGTCTGGACCTGGTTCAGAAGGCGGGGGAGATGGCGGTTCCGGAGCGAACACCGAACGGCGTAACGCTCCGCGAGGGCTCGGCGACAGTCGAGACGCCGCGCGGGGCGGCGGCACTGCGCCTCACGCCGGAGAGGGGCGCTTTGGAGGTCGTTGAACTTGACGAGCCCTCGGCGCGACACCTCGGGCTGGTCGGAGAGGTCGCCGAGCAGCAGGAGCTGGCGGACGCTCTCGTCGGGGTGGCCTCCCTTGACCTGAGTCCCTGGGGGATGGCACGGTGAACGCGGTTTTAGCGATCCTAATGCTGCTTATGGGAGCGTATCTCGTCGCCGTGCTGGAGGATTGGGCCTCTACGGGCAGGCTGCGCCTCGCGGGACCTATTGCATCGGGGCTAGCGCTCCTGGGACGGGAGTCGATCGTCCCAAGGCAGCCCGACCGCATCTTCTTCGAGGCCGCGCCGCCGCTCCTGCTCGTCGCGGCCCTTCTCGCCGCCGCCGTGCTACCCCTCTCTTCGAACCTGATCGTTGCCGACCTCGCTACGGGCGCCCTCTTCGTCAACGCAGCCCTGGCCTATGTCATGGTCGCCCTCCTCATGGCTGGCTGGGGGCCCGACGGGGCCTACGCCATGGTCGGCGGCTTCCGCTTCCTCGGCCAGCTCATCGCCTACTCAATGCTCATCGTCATGCCCATAACCGCGGTCGCCATGCGCGCCGAGTCGCTCTTCACCACCGAGGTCGTCGAGTCGCAAGCGGCGCTACCGAACGCTATCTACCAACCGGTGGGCTTCGTGGCCTTCTTCGTGGCGGCGATGGCGGTAGCCTTCCTGCCGCCGCTCGACCTGCCCACGGCGCCGGGCGAGCTCGCGAGCGGAGTTATGGCCGAGTACACAGGCTGGAGGCTCGCGGTGATGCGCCTCGCGCGCGCCGTGCTCGTCGTTACCCTGGCGGCGGCGGTCTCGGTCTTCTACTTGGGCGGGTGGCTCGGACCGGTACTGCCGCCGTGGGCGTGGAGCGCTCTGAAGACGCTCCTCGTGGCGACGACGATGCTACTCGCCGGCAGTTACATGCCGAGGTTGCGCGAGACGCACGTGCTCGAGTGGGGCTGGAAGATAGGCATCCCGCTCGCGCTCTTGAACATCTTCTACGTAGGCGTCCTTCTACTGGTGGTGAGGTAATGGTTCAGGCGATCTTCATGGGCTTCTTCGGGCTCGCAGCGATCTGGTTCGCCGTCGTCGTCTTTCGCACCTCCTCAATGGTGCGCTCGGCGCTCGCGCTCCTGTTCTCGCAGGCGGCGATAGGGGGTATGTTCCTCGCCATGCAGACGGAGTTCCTCGGGGTGTTGCAGATCATGATGATGGCGACCGAGATGGCGATCATGGCGATCTTCATGGTGATGTACATGATGGACCCGGGAGGCTTGGGCGGGATGGACATGACCCACCAGAAGCGCGCGTCGCTGGTCACCGGCGCCCTGGGAGCTTTGGCCGCCCTGGCCGTCGCCTTCCTCACCAGTTGGGGGCCAATAGCCGGCGAGGTGCGTCCGGCGGAGCAGGTGTACGGGCTCGGGATCGAGATCATGGAGCGCTCCATGCTCATCTTCGAGATCGCCGGCGTAACCATCCTGACCGCCATGATCGCGGCGACCGCGATCGCGATAAAGAGGAGGGGTAGCAAGTGATCACGCTGACCGTTGCGCTCGTCGTCGGGGCGATACTCTTCGGCATCGGCCTCTACGGCGCGCTCTCGCAGACGAACCTCGTCATGATCATGATGGGCGTCGAAGTCATGCTCGGCGGCGCGATGGTAAACCTCGTCGCCTTCTGGCGCTTTCTGCACCCCGAGGCCTACGCCGGCCAGATGTTCGTCCTCATCGTCATGACCGTCATGGCCCTGGAGATGGCAGTCGGCTTCGGCGTCGGGACCGGCCGCTTCCGCGCCAAAGGCTCCGTCGAGATGGAAGAGGCCCAGGACCTCAAGGGATGATTACCCTCACCCTCATCATCCTTGGCCCCCTCGTTGCCGCCGTCCTGATCCTGCCGATAAGGCGCGGCGTGCCGGCACTCGCCCTGTTCGGGGCCGGCGTCTCGCTGGCCTCTGCCCTCGCCTTGCTCTCGCGCGTCGCCGTTGGAGCACGCCCTTCCGCCGAGCTGCCGGGCTTGCCGGGGCTGCCGCTTCGGCTGACCGCGGAGCCCTTGACGGCCGTGCTCGCGGCAGCCGTCGCGGTCGTGGGCTTCTCGGTGATGGTCTACGCGGTCGGCTACATGCGGAGCGAGGCGGGGTTAACCCGGTTCTTCGCCGGGATGTCTTTCTTCGTCGCGGCGATGCAGGCGCTCGTC
>JAIVIG010000359.1:11570-12760 GCA_020200675.1 Actinomycetota bacterium | reverse complement strand
GGCCCGTGTTCAAGGGCGCGTCGTTCGACCTTTGGAATCCGGATACCGGTGAGTACTATGCTCGCCAAGAGCGTCGTATTCTTGCCGCGGTTGCGTGGCACCGACCAACGCGCCCGCTCCCCGCGCCTCGACCAAGCATGGAGGGGCGAAAGCGAGGTGTTCGCGCCCATCTCGTCCACGAAGACCAGGCGCTCGGCGTCGATCTCGGCTTCTTCGCCGGCGACCAGCGCCCGCCAGGCCGCCCTCAAGAACTCGTCGCGTTCGCTCGCTCCCAGCGTCCTTTTTTTCGGCTGAAACCCAAACGCTTGAGCATCCTGCTCACCGTCGACTCGCTCACCTGTACGTTGGCGACCCTCCGCAGGTATTCGCGCCTGTCCGCGAGCGTCGCCGACGAGGGGCGCTCTTCCAAGTCGGCCTCCAGCAGCCGCTCTGCCGGCCCACCGATCCTCGGCTTGGAGCCGGGCCTCTTCTTCGGGGCCAGCGAGCGCCCCTCGTCGGCCATCTTGGCGTATCGCTTGACCGAGGAGAGCGATACTGAGAAGGTGCGGGCGGCTTGGCTCTTGGCCATGCCGCGGCGGAGGGCTTGGACTATCTTCCTGCGCAGGTCTTCGGAGTAGGCATTCATGAGTCCATGATGCCACTGGGTCAGCTATGCTGCAAACCGCTGTACGATGCGCTTTTCCTGGCCCTCGCCGAGGAACGCGGATACTCTCGTCATCACCGCCGACGAAAGGCTCCTAAAGGCCCTTCCTCAAGGCCCTAAGAGGTACGCCCTGCGCCCACCTCGCGAAACCCTTTTCCGGCGCCAGCAGCCTCGTTCCAGGTACGAGTTGATGCCCCCAAAGAACACTGCAACCGTACTGCAACCGGACCGGCACGCGGCGGTACGAGGCGGACGAGAGACCCTTGCCGGATCGGCGAAAACTCCATAGAATAGGCGAAAAGTAGGACGTAGCGGGACAGGGTGGGACGTACCCGTTGGGATTGGAAATCGCGTAGGCGGTGTAAAGCCGACTCGCCTATCGAATCCCACCCTCTCCGCTTCTTTATGCGCTACGGGGAAGGAGAAGAGCGATGGACGCCGGGAAGCCCGAGGCCCAGCCTTCGGATTGGATGCCGGAGGAGAGGATCAGCTGGTTCCCCGTCCCCGACGAGGAGGATCTCGACCCGCGCGTCGCGGAGCTGGTCGC
>JAIVIG010000359.1:0-11494 GCA_020200675.1 Actinomycetota bacterium | reverse complement strand
TGGTCGTCTCCGCCGAGAACAAGTGCGTCTTCTGACTGACCAACCACGGCGCCGAGTTGCGGCGTCTCACCGGAGATCCGGTCCTCTCCGAGAAGATAGTCCAGGACTACCGGCGCGCCGGGCTGGACGAGAAGACTCGCGCCATGCTCGACTACGCGATCAAGATAACCCGTACGCCCGTGGACTGCGACGAGAGGGACATAGAGAAGCTGCAGGAGCTAGGCTTCGGCCTCGACGACGTCTACGACATCATCACCACGGCTTCTATATACAACTACAACAACCGCGTCGCCGAGGCCGCCGGTCACCTGCCGGACCGCAAGAACCATGGGCTGTTTCGTTAGGCGGTCGTTTGTCCGCGGCGCCGTTTGCTGCGATTGAGCGACGGGACGGACACTGAGCTACTTCGAATCTCGAAACGCGGCGGAGCGATACGCCGGCAGCCGTCCCTACTTCCACCCGTTGGTGATAGAGAAGATCTGGGACTTCCTGAGGCTTCGCGAGCCTGTTCCTCTGGCCCTCGATGCGGCCTGCGGTACCGGGCAATCCACCGTGGCGTTGAAGGAGATCGCCTTCCGGGTCGTCGGTACTGACGTCTCACGGAAGATGCTTGCCCGAGCGCCGCGTGAAGCTGGCGTGCGGTACGTGGAAGCCTCTGCGGAAGCTTTGCCCTTTGCGGACGGATCTTTTCAACTGATCACGGTCGCCCTTGCCCTCCACTGGTTCGATCGCTCACATTTTCTTGCCGAGGCCCGCCGGGTGCTCAAACCGTCCGGGTGGCTGGTCATCTACGACAATGGGTTCTTTGGAGAGATGAAAGAAAACCCAAGGCACGAACGGTGGTACAGAGAAGATTACCTCGTGCGCTACCCCAGTCCGCCTCGTAACAAAGATCCCCTCACGGACGATGAATGCCGCAACCACGGGCTTCGGCTCGTCGAGAGGGAAATCTACACCAACGAGGTTTCGTTCTCCGCGGAAGAGCTCGCGAGCTACCTCATGACCCAGAGCAACGTGACCGCAGCCGTCGAGGACGGAGGGGAGAGCTCGGAAAGCGTCCGCGAATGGTTGGTAGAGTCCGTGGCCCCGATGTTCGGGAAGCCGCGAGGCACTTTTCGGTTTGGTGGCGCCATAGAGTATCTTCAGGCGGTCGTCTGACATAGTTTCTCGATTCACCCTCCGTTCATCCTCGCCGTCATTTGGTACACTCTGCGGGCCGCGCTAAGCGGGGAGCTGGCGATGCCCTGGACCTGCGATCGCCTAGCAGGGCCTAGATCCCCGCCCGAGGCGGCCCGGGTTCGGTTGAAACCGGTGCGGTCGGCGTTGAGGGCCTGGTCTCGGGCAATGGGACCCCGCGAATCGTGTCAGGGCCGGGAGGCAGCAGCACTAAGCGGGTAACTCCATGTGCTATCGGGGTAGCCGGGCCGGAGCCGACGACCGGAAGTTCGCCGGGTTCGAGTCCGTCGAAGGCGGGGTGCGCGGCAATTTTTGTTATAGCTGTTAGCAATCAGCCGTCAGCTATCAGCTTTTGTTTTTGGTCGTTTCTCTTGCAGAAGCCTCCGCTATACTAGCGGTGTGAGGTCTTCTCGAATCAGCAAACTCTAGATATGCGCCACGTCTCGCTCTACCGCAAGTGGCGCCCCCGCACCTTCGATGCCGTCGTCGGGCAAGAGCCGGTGGTGCGGACGCTCAGGCGCGCTATCGAGACCGACCGCGTGGCGCACGCTTACCTGTTCTCGGGACCGCGCGGGACCGGCAAGACCTCGACGGCGAAGGTGCTGGCGATGGGGCTGAATTGCGAGAAGGGGCCGACGCCAGAGCCGGATGGGACGTGCGAGAGTTGCCGCGCGATCGTCAACAACTCCTCGATGGACGTGCTGGAGATGGACGCGGCTTCGAACCGGGGGATAGACGAGATCCGGGAGCTCAGGGACAGGGTGAACCTCGCGCCCGCGCAGGGGCGTATGAAGGTCTACATCATCGACGAGGTCCACATGCTCACCACCGAGGCGTTCAACGCCCTCTTGAAGATGCTCGAAGAACCGCCGGAGCACGTGGTCTTTGTGCTTGCGACGACCGAGAAGCACAAGGTCTTGCCGACGATCATAAGCCGCTGCCAGAGCTTCGACTTCCGCAGGCCCGGGGTTTCGTTGCTCTCGGAGAAGCTGCGCGAGATCTCCGAGGCCGAGGGGATAGAGGTCGAGCCGGCAGCGCTCACCCTGATCGCCCGCGAGGGCAGAGGCTCGTTCCGGGACGCCGAGGGCCTCCTGGACCAGCTCGCCTCGTTCGTCGACGGCCCCATTACCGCCGCGCGTGTCCGGGAACTTTTGGGCAGCGCCGGCTCGGAGGCGCTGCTGGAGACGGCGCAGGCCCTCTACGAGCGACGGGCCGCGGACGCCTTGCGCGTCGTGGACAGGCTCCAGAACGAGGGGAAAGACCTCTCACGGTTCGTCGGCGAGCTCGTCGCGCATCTAAGACGACTCATGCTCCTGCCGCACGCCCCCGAGATCGCGCTCGCCGAGGTCGGGGGTGAGGAGAGGGCGGGCCTCGAAGAGCAGGCCGGGCGCATCCCGACCGCCGAGGTGGTGCGCATGATCGAGTCTTTAGGCGACTCCCTCTCGCGCGCCAAACGCGGCGGCGACCCGAAGCTGGAACTCGAGCTGACCTTCCTCAAGCTCGCCCGCGACTATGCTGAGCCTTCCGTGGATGCCCTCCTCGGACGCCTAGAAACGCTGGAGAAGGCCGTCGCGAACGGAGCTACCGTAGCCGCCGTACCGGCCGCGCCGTCGCGTGCGGAAGAGGCAGAATCCGAGAACGCGCAACAGGACACGCCCGCGGAAGCCGCGACGCCGGAAGTCACGCTTCATGCCGGGGAGGATCGGGGAGATGGCAAACCGGAGGAGGCTGTACCGGGGCACGATCCGGAGCGCGAAGCTGGGCGTGACGAGACGGTGGGGGCTGTGGTTGCGCAGTGGGGTCGGGTTATTCAGGACCTGAAGGACCGCAAGCAGGCCCTTACGGCCACCGTCTTCGCGGAGGGGGTGCCATCGAGCTTTCAGGACGGGGTCCTGGAGATCGCGTTTCCCAAGGACTCGGACTTCTACGCGAAAGAGGCCGGAAAGCCCCGCCACGGCGAAGCCCTTGGGGAGATCCTGGAGAGACGGCTTGGGGTGAGGCCACGGCTGGAGTTTCGCATCGCCGGCGCGGACGGACCGGTCTCCGCAGGCTCCCCGAGCACGAAAACCCCGCTGGAGGGCGCGAACGACTTTGCCTCGCCACCTAGCCCGCGACCGTCGCGCGACATCCCAGAAGTTGCTCCCGAGACGGCGCCGGAACCCGAGGCAGAGACGCCGCGCCGCGGCACCCCGGATGGCGTGGACGAGGCTCCGATGCCGGAGGCGGAGGACGAACCGCGCGCGGAAGCCGGAGAGAGAGCAGGAGCCGACGATACGATCCGGGACTCGCGGGAGGTATTCGCCATAGCGCAAGAGCTATTCGGTCCCGACGGGGGGCTTACGGGGGACAAGCAAAACGGGGACGATTAGAGCCTCTGGACGGCCACGGAGAGAACTTCAAGACGTTCCTCTCTTGAATCAAACCTTTCCCCCAACTCGTGTGGTAAAAACTTCGGGTTCGCGCTGATCTTGTGCGAAGGCGAGCCGCCCGAGACGTCCCTACGGATTCTAGACAACTCCTGAAAACCTCGTTTTGAGGTGCCGTTGTGAATGACATGCGCTGGAGAGAAGAGATGGAAGAGGCGATGGAGCTCGTCTACCGCATACAGGTGGATCACGGCGGAAGCCTCCTCGAGAGCGAGGCGCACGAGATCGGCCCCTGGGTGGCCGCCGCTGTCGAGCGCGCGGAGCGGCTGTCGTGGCTCGTCTCCAAAGGAACTCCGCCGGTTTTGAAGGTGACCTACGGGGGTCGCAAGGCGCTCGACGCGGTGCTTGCGAGCCGCGAGGCGGCCGTTCCCGAACCGCACTGGTTCGGCGGCTCGATCGTCCACGTCTCCTCCGCGACCGGCCCCGTGCTGCCGGCTCACTCCTACGAGCCTTACGAGGAGCTGAAGAGCTGGGCACTGGAGCAGGGGATACTCACCCAGGAGGATATCGACCGCGTCGCACGTTCGCCGAGGCAGGAGCCCCAGGAACCCGAAGAATACGCCATGCTCGAAAATCTGTCCTTCCCCGGCACCCGAGGGTTCGCCGCTTCCCTGCGGTACGAGGATAATCACCCGTTCGGAGGCGGCTTCCTGGATCCCGCAGGACACGAGGGTGCCTACCAAGTCACGGCAACCCTGACGCGCCGGGGCGCGCCCGACGTCTCCTTCGCCTACGTGACCGATGCCTTCATGATGGAGGGGGACTCGCATCTCCGGATGATCGAACGGCGAAGGGAAGACGGCACCGTGGGGGTGCCGCTCTTGACGTACAACACCCACGAGGGCGACACCCTCCAGTTCCAGCTGCTGGCTAATAGCCAGGGCAGGCTGGGCCAGATCCGCGCCGTGATCAGGGCCGAGGGAGCCGATGACGCCCGGCGAAAGGCGTACCGTATACTCAATCCCTTCCTGTGCGATCTCTCCTACAGATACGACGTGCCCGTCGAGGTTCTGCAGATGAACGTTGCCGAGCTTGCGACGCTTATGCTAAGCGGCACGAAGCAGGACGACTTCCGCGAGAAGGTGTTCGATCCCGAGGAGTTCCTGGGTTCCGGCCTGAACTACGGGGAGCTGCCCAACTATGAGTTCTTCATGCGCCTCTACCGAGAGGGCGCGAACTCCTCAAGCGTGGACTACGGTTTCCTGTGCTTCTTTCGCATCGCCGAGGGCGTCATACTGCTGCGACGCAAGAGGATCGCCGAACGGGAGGGCAAGCCCTGGAAGAAGGTGTCTCGCCCAGAGGTGTTTCTGGATCACGAGACCGCCGAGAACGACGAGGAGAACCTGTTCCCGCCCGAGCTGTTGGGGGAGTCGCTTTGGGAGGTGTACGAGGAGCTCAGGAGCGAACGTGTCAAAGTGGGCCACGGTTTCCTCGACGACGAGGATCCCTTGCGGGGGCACGAAGACATCATCGTGGACCGGCTCGAAGGCGAAGAGCAGGCTGGGACCCGCCGCGCTCGGGCACGCTACCTCGCCCGTAGGATGCTCCAGAGCGAGTTTTGGGCTTCGGGCGAGCAGGAGTGAGATAGAAGACCCACGAGGGTGGTGCTACTGATGCTCCAGTAACGCGCGAGATGATGGTAAAGTGACAGAAGCCATGGAACGCGTAGAGATGAAGATTGATCGGGATCTCCTGGAGGCTGTGCGAGAGCGGGCCAGGGAAGAGGGTCGTGGCTCCTCCGAAATCATCGAGGAGGCCGTAAGCCACTACTTGTGGACTCGGGGCGAAGCCCGTCCAAGAGATCTCGAGGAGATCTTAGACAGCATGGCTCGCTACCGGTGGGAGCAGGGCGTGGAGGAACTCTCCGAGGAGGAGGCCATGCGGCTCGCCGTCGAGGAACAGCACGCCTGGAGGTGCGAGCGGCGCGAACGCGAGACGAAACCCGACACCGTGGAGGGCGGCCGGTAAGGGCCGTAATCGACCCGAACGTGCTCGTCAGCGCGGCGATCTCGCCGAGAGGAGCGCCGCGAGAGCTTTGAAGCTGTCGAGCAGCACAAGGACTGGCTCTTCTAGCCCTACGCTGCGTTCGTCCTGGAGGCCTTGGACCCCGGGGAGTGTCGCACGGTATACTCTACGTTCGGACTTCGTGTCGAGCGCTGCCGGACGGGAGCTAGAGAGAGTTCGCGGCGCGTTCGGAGAGGAGAGCTTGTTTTGGGAAAGCGTAAGAACGTAAACAAGATGATGCAGCAGGTTCAGCAGATGCAGGCGGAGATGCAGAAGGCTCAGGAGGAGCTGGCCCGCGAGACCGTCACGGCAAGCGCGGGCGGCGGCGCGGTAAAGGCGACGATCACCGGGAACCTGGAGCTCGTGGAGCTGGAGATAGACCCGGAGGTCGTGGACCCGGAGGACGTCGAGATGCTCCAGGATATGGTGCTCGCGGCCGTCAACGAGGCCTTGACTTCGTCTCAGGAGATGGCCTCGAAGAGGCTCGGCGGCATCACGGGCGGGTTAGGGGATCTCGGCCTGAACATGCCGGGGCTGTAAAGGACCTTTGGCGAGCTACGCGAGGCCGGTCGAGCGGCTGATAACCGAGCTCTCGAAGCTTCCCTCCATCGGGCCGAAGAGCGCCCAGAGGATCGCCTTCCACGTCGTGCGCTCCAGGCCCGACGATGCGCGGTCCCTGGCCGAGGCCCTGCGCGAGGTGAAGGAGCGCATAAGGCCGTGCAAACGATGCTTCAACCTCACCGAGGCCGAGGAATGCGACATCTGCACCGACCCGCGGCGCGACCCTTCGGTCATCTGCGCGGTGGAGGACCCGTACGACATCGGGCCGATCGAACGGACGGGCGAGTACCGGGGGTTGTACCACGTGCTCGGCGGGGCGCTCTCGCCGCTGGACGGCATCGAGCCAGAGGACCTGAGGATAGCGGAGCTCGTCGAGCGGGTCGGCAAGGAGGGGACGAAGGAGATCGTGGTCGCCACCAACCCGAATACGACCGGGGAGGCTACAGCGCTGTTTATCGCGCAGGAGCTAGAGGGCACGTCCGTCAGGGTGACGGCGCTCGCGAGCGGGCTGCCGGTCGGCGGGGATCTCGAGTACGCCGACGAGGTCACGCTCGGTCGCGCCTTCGCCGGGCGGCGTGAGATCTAGGGATATCGGGAGGAGATCCGGCAGCCCCGGCCAGCTCGGGGGCTCGTCGCTCGCGGGCCTACCCCGCCGCTCGGTAGAGTCTCTGGGAGAGACGGTCGCGACGCTTCCCCCGAGAGAGGCGACCCTCGCCGAGCCGCCGGAGATGCCGCGGGAACTTGCCAGAGCGCTCTCGTCGATGGGCGCTAAACGACTCTACTCGCACCAGCTCGAGGCCTACGAGCGTGTGCGGGCCGGGGAGAACGTCATCGTCGCGACGGCGACCGCGAGCGGCAAGTCGCTGTGCTACAAGATCCCCGCCTTCGAGAACGCGCTTGAGAACCCCTCGAACAGGGCGCTCTTCCTCTACCCGACGAAGGCGCTCGCCCAGGACCAGCTCCAGAAGATAAGCAAGCTCATGCTGCGCGGCGTCCATCCCGCGACCTACGACAGGGACACGCCCAAGGCCCTGCGCGCCGAGGTACGCAAGCGGGCGAACGTCATCCTCACGAACCCCGACATGCTCAACGTAGCCCTCCTCCCCAGCCACGACTCCCTCTGGGCCGACTTCTTCCGCAACCTCAAGATAATCGCCGTCGACGAGGCGCACCTCCTACGCGGCGTCTTCGGCTCGCACGTCGCGGCGGTTCTCAGGCGTCTGCGGCGTGTCGCCGAGCTGCACGGGGCCGACCCGAAGTTCGTCCTGACCAGTGCGACCATCGCCAACCCTCTGGAGCTAGCGGAGGTCTTGACCGGCGTCCCGTTCACGCTCGTGGACAACGACGGGGCATCGAGCGGGCCGCGACGGGTGGTCTTCAGAAATCCGCCGCTCAAGGACGAGGAGAAGGGCGACCGGCGGAGCCTGCTCACGGAGGGGGCGTTCGTGTTCTCGAAGCTGGTCGCGCAGGGGGTGCGCACCATCGCCTTCGCCAAGAGCCGCAAGTCGGCGGAGCTAATCTACCGCTACGCCGCCGACCGGCTGGGTCCGGAACTCGCCCGGCGCATCTCGCCGTACCGCGCCGGCTACACGATTCGGGAGCGGCGGGAGATAGAGGGACGGCTCTTCCGGGGCGAGATGCTCGGCGTGGTCTCGACGAACGCCCTGGAGCTCGGGGTCGACGTGGGCGCTCTGGACGCGGTCGTGTGCTGCGGGTACCCGGGGAGCGTAGCCTCGATCTGGCAGCAGTGGGGTCGAGCCGGGCGGGCCAAGGAACCGTCGCTCGCGGTGTACATCGCCGGGCGGGACTCCCTGGACCAGTACCTCTACGAGAACCCGGAGAAGGTTCTGGGCAGAAGGGTCGAGGCGGCGCGCCTCACGCTCGAGAACTCCTACATCCTGGGTCCGCACCTGCTCGCCGCGGCGTACGAGGCGCCCCTGGAAGACAGGGACGAGGAGTATTTCGGGTATGCGTATGGAGCGGTGGTGGAGGATCTGGTCGAGTCGGGGGATTTGGTGGAGAGTGGGGGGCGGATGCACTACACGCGGGGGGACAAGCCGGCGTGGGACATCTCCTTGCGGTCGGCAGATTCGGGGTCGGTGCTGGTAGCGGACAGGGAAGGGGAGGTGATCGGGTCGGTCGAGGCGCGACGGGCGCCCATGGATCTCCACCCGGGTGCAACCTACTTACACCGCGGGCGCGCCTATGAGGTCGAGGATCTGAACCTCGCCGCGCACAACGCGCTCGTCCGCAGGGTCCCGAACCGCTACTACACCAGGGTCAAGGTAGACACGGACGTCGAGATCCTCGAAGAATCCGAGAAGCGCGACCTCCCGAACGGCGCGGCCCTGCACTGGGGCCGGGTGCGGACCACGGACGTGGTCACGTTCTACAAAAAGATACAGGTCCAGGACTCCCGCGAGATAGGCGTCTTCCCCCTCGACCTGCCACCGACTACGTTCGAGACGCGCGGGCTCTGGGTCACCCTGCCGCCGCTATCCCCTCCGGAGGGCAACACCCGGCCCAACTTCGTCGAGTTCCTGGGCTCGCTGCACGCGGCGGAGCACGCCTTTATCGGGCTGTTGCCGCTCTTCGCGATGTGCGACCGGGGGGACATTGGGGGTCTCTCCATCGCCATGCACCGCCAGACGCGCCTGCCGACCATCTTCGTCTACGACGGCTACCCCGGCGGCGTCGGCATCTCCGAGCGCGGCTACGACACCTTCGAGGAGGTCGCCCGCGATACTCTGGGCGTCCTCGCCCGTTGCCCTTGCAAAAAGGGCTGCCCGGCGTGCGTCCAGTCCCCCAAGTGCGGCAACTGGAACGAGCCGCTGAGCAAGGACGGCGCGCTAAAGGTATTGCGCTACCTGCTCGGGCAGGTGAGTCGCTACCCGACGCTATAAGCGACGGTCTTTGCGGCGCCGAGGGTGAGGTAACATTAGCCCTCCCAAAAGCCGGGTTCTACAGAGTAGGAGGGCAGACGATGGAAAACGGCAGCCGGGTCGCGTTGGTTAGCGGGGCTAACAGGGGGATAGGACGCGAGATCGTGCGCCAGCTCGCCGAAAAAGGCATCACGACGATCCTCGGCTCCCGCGACGAGGAGAAGGGGCGCGCCGCCGCGGAGGGGATGGACGGCGACGTGCGCGTCCGGCGACTCGACGTGACCGACGAGAAGGGCATCCAGAACCTCGCCCGCGACGTCGAGGAGGAGTTCGGGCGGCTCGACGTCCTGGTTAACAACGCCGGGATCTCCATAGATGGAGGTCAGCACGGCGTGGACGCTGATCTCGACGTGGTGAGGGAGACGCTGGAGATGAACCTCTTCGGCGCGTGGCGGCTTTGCGAGGCGTTCGTCCCGCTCATGCAACGCAACCGGTACGGCCGGATCGTCAACGTCTCCACCGGCATGGGCGCGCTCAACGACATGGGCGGAGGCTCCCCGGCCTACCGCGTCTCCAAGACGTCCCTCAACGCCCTCACCCGCATCCTCGCCTCCGAGCTCAGGGGCTCTGGCATCCTCGTCAACTCCGTCTGCCCGGGCTGGGTGCAGACGGACATGGGTGGGTCGGGGGCTTCGCGTACGGTCGAGGAGGGCGCCGACATCCCGGTGTGGGCGGCGACGCTCCCGAACAACGGTCCCACGGGCGGCTTCTTCCGCGACCGGCGCCAGGTCCCCTGGTAAGAGAAGCATCGGCGCGGCTCGGCCTGTCTACGTCGCGGTCGTGGGCTCCGGCGAAGCCACGGGAGAGTTGTACGAGCTCGCGCGAGAGGTCGGGCGGCTCGTCGCTTCCAGAGGCGGTATCGTGGTCTGCGGTGGCCTCTCGGGCGTGATGGAGGCCGCGGCGCGCGGCGCGACCGAAGCCGGAGGCGTCGCTATCGGCGTCCTGCCCGACGAGGACCGGGGGCGGGCCAGTCCCTACCTCTCGTACTCTATTCCTACGGGCACGGGACAGGCGCGCAACCTCGCGGTCGTCTGTTCGGTGGAGAGGGCATTCGGGGCTGTCGAAGACGCGGGTTGAGCTTTTCTTCTTTCCACTTTGCTCAGTCGGGCTATGCGTCGGCTAATCGGTCCGGCCGCAAATTATGCGCCGCTCTCCGCCCGGCGCTTCGCCGCCCGCAGCCAGCTGCGCCGTATCGCCGCGCTTCCGGGATAGATGACCCTCCAGTAGCGTCCGAATCTCCGGCGTGAGACGGGGTCGGTGGTCAGCACGCGGGTCTCCGTACGAAGCTCGGTGTGATCCCCCCGGAACTCGACGGAGAAGTTCATCGCGGCTTTCATGTAGCCTGGTCTCTCGAAAGCGACGAACTCGTCTGCGTTACGGATGTCGGGTTCGGGACCGCCTCCGACCCTCCAGGGTTGGGCTACCACGCCGGCAACCACCTCCCAGCCTCGCTCCTCTCCCAGAAAAACGAAGCCAGAGTCCAGCATCTGCCCCAGGAGGGGTTCTGACCTGCCGGTCGGTAATCCGCTTCCTCGAGAGAAGACCGCGGGCAACGACCTGATAGCGAACAGCAGGCGAACGAGTGGCATCTCGCCCGGCGTCGCTTGCTTGGCTGCGTCGAGCGCCCGTTCGGGCGGCGCGGAGAGCCGGATCGAATGCACCTCCTCGAACTCGTAGTGCGGCATGAGTTCGTCCAGCAGCATAACGTATCGGCCAACCTTTCGGCCCCGCCTCCTTATCTACGACTGGCCTTGTCTCATGGTAGCGCCAGGCCGACGTCAGCGCATCCTTTGGGCGGACTGCTTTTCGAGGACAATTCGGGCCGCCGCCGTCCGCGACCCGGTCGTTCTTCCTGGCCGAGAACTAGTCGAATGGGTGATGCCGGGCCTCGTACGCGGGTGTACATTCTCCGCAGATGGACCGAGATCAGGAGGAAACGATGGAGAATCAAACGAGCGACGCGAGCGCGTTGAGCGTGCTCTCGGAGGGGATGGCCGACGCGGTCGAGAGGATCGGACCGTCAGTCGTGCAAGTTAACGGTCGGCGACGCCGGTCGGCGAGCGGCGTGGTCTACGCCGCCGGGAAGGTGCTCACCGCGAGCCACGTCCTGGAGCGCGAGGAAGACCTCTCGGTCGTGACGCACGATGGGCGTACCCTGGAGGCGCGTTTCGTCGGCCGGGACCCCTCGACGGATTTGGCTGTACTGGAAGTACCGGAGCTTGGGGACGGAGCCGTGGCGGAACCCGCGGCGGGAGGAGTGCGGGTCGGCCAGATCTCGCTCGCCGTCGCCCGCCCTGGTCGCGAGGGGCTGATACGGGCGAGCTTCGGGGTTGTCAGCGCTGTAGGAGGACCGCTTCGCACGGGCCGGGGAGCGAGGCTCGAGAG
>JAIVIG010000358.1 GCA_020200675.1 Actinomycetota bacterium | reverse complement strand
GTGTGGACGCGCCGGAGGCCCCGAGGAGGCGATCATCATCACGTCCACCACCATCATCTTCCCGAAGACGTCCGTCCGGGCGACCTGTTGGCGATGGGTGTCTCGGGCGGGTTGGTGCCTTGCCCGGAGGCGTTGGGCGTTATGCTGGTCGCCATCGGTCTCGATCGGATAGCGTTGGGGTTGGGCCTGATCTTGGCGTTCAGCTTCGGTCTGGCCGCGGTGCTCATAGCTATCGGCATCCTGCTGGTGCGCTCCAGATCTAAGTTAGACCGGCTGGGCAAGCCGGGGAATTCCTGGCACCGGCTGCTCCCGCTCGTCAGCGCCGTCGTCGTCACCCTGCTGGGAGCGGGGATCGTCCTCAAGGGCCTGATGGCATACGTCGCGTGAGGATCGACGACGAGCAGCAACACAGGCAGTCTTCCCTCCATAGAAGCAACCCCTCCGAACGGGTTGCGCTACCATACCCCCGGCGGCTTCGTTACCTGCGGTTGGTGCCGAAGCGGGAAAACAGCGCGGAGGCATCTCGTGGAGCAGGGAACACAACGGCGGCCAGGGGAAGAAATGCAGGAGAGACCGGGGCGGAAGACCCGTCGGGGCAAAGTCTGGGACTGGATGCAGCTCCTGATCGTTCCGTTGGTGCTCGCGATCGGCGCCCTTCTTTCAACCTCTCGCTGAACGCCCGACAACAAGAGACCGAAGAGAGACGCGCCGAAGCGCAGATAGAGGCCGAAGACCAACGCGCGCAGGAGGAGAGGTTACAGACGTACCTCGAAGAGATGGGTACGCTACTCATTGACGAAGACTTGCTCAGCTCCGATGAAGACGATGAGGCACGCTACCTGGCGCGAGCGCTCACGTTAGCATTACTAAGGCGGGCAGACGGCGCTCAAAAACGAAGCGTCGTAGAATTCTTGGCCGAGTCGGGGCTGGCCGGCAGTAGTGACCCTGGTAGCGACATCGAGCCGGTCGTTAGTGTCGCTAACGCCGACCTGAGCGGGGCCGACCTGGTGCTGCTCGACTACCTTCAAGGGGTCGACCTGACCGAGACCAACCTCTCCAACACCGCCTTGCTGCGCATAAACCTGTCCGAAGCCGTCTTGCCCCGGGGTAACCTGAATGAGGCCGACCTGACGGGTACCAACCTGCAGCAAGCCGACCTGAACGAGGCCATCCTGTCGAGCGCCAATCTACAGCAGGCCGATCTGAGCGGTGCTGATCTGAACGGCGCCAACTTGGAAGGTGCCGACCTGAGCGGCGCCAACCTGGAGGGAGCCGAAGGAGTTACTGTCGAGGAGTTGGAGGAGCAGGCCAGATCCCTCGAAGGTACTACCACGCCCGACGGGACGGAGCACGACTAACCCCAGCAAGAAAGTAGTTCGCCCTACTCCCAAACGGAACGTGCTGGCCCAGAGTAACCGTTTACCCGAGCCGATCTGATCAGGTCGAGTCCGAAGATTCCCAACGGCGATACCCGACTCCCTTGCGTCTGCTCGTGCTTCCTGTTACCGTTATGAGCAGGTGGTGAAAGGATTTGAGCGATTTGGGAAAGAAATTGCTCAATAGATCACGAAACGGCAGAAAACAAGCAATGATTCCGGAGCAGCGACGGCAGCGAATAGCGGGACTTATCCGGGAGTTTGGGAGCATCACGGTTGCCGGGCTGGAGGAGGAGCTCGGTGTTTCTTCGGCGACGGCGCGGCGGGATCTCGCGGTGTTGGAGCGGCAGGGCAGGATCAGGCGTACTCACGGCGGGGCCGTTCTGCCGGGTCTGACCCAGCAGGAGGATTCTTTCCAGCAACGGCTAGAGGAGGCGGTAGGGGCCAAGAAAAGGCTGGCTCAAGCCGCTGTTGGCCTTCTCGAAGAGGACGAGACGGTATTCATAGATTCGTCTACCACGGCGTACTACGCGGCGCAACGCGTGCTGGCCGCCGTCCAGCGAGTGACCCTCCTGACGAACCTGGTGCCGGCCATGGAGCTGCTTACCACCGTCGAGTCGCCCAACGCGGAGTTGATCGGCATGGGTGGATCGTTCAGGGGGCTGACGTTGTCTTTCGTTGGGCCTTGCACGGTCCGCATGGTTGAGTCGCACCTGACGGACAAGGTCTTCTTCAGCGTCAAAGGAGTGACGCCTGAGGGCTACCTCACGGACTCCAGGGTTGAACGTCATAGCGCACGTCTCGGACGTGAGTCTGGTGGTGACGGCTGACGCACACGGTTCGTACACGGAGAAGCTCGTCGAGTCGGGGGTGGATGTGCAGAGCGTTTAGGGAGTGGGGGAGACCGGAGTTGGGAAACGAGGAGGAAAGGGGTTCCGTAGATAATGGCTACTGCGGGTACGGGAAACAGCGGATCGGACGACGGGAGGGTAACGGGCCAGCAGTGGAGATGGACCGTTTTGGCGGCCATGGCTTCGTACATCGATGCGGGTTCCATCGTGGCCATCGCCGCCGGTCTCGCGCTGTGGCAGGAGTACCTCGGCATGAGCAGCGTCACCATAGGGTTGCTCGCGGCGTTCGGCCCGAACGCTGTCGGGGCGGCGATGGGCGCGGTGATCGGAGGCCGGCTCGGCGACCTGCTGGGTCGCAAGCGCATCTACCAGTACGACCTGCTCCTCTACGCCTTCGGCACCCTGTGGATGGTCTTCGCGTTCAACACCCCGATGCTCTTTATCGGGACCTTTCTGGTAGGGGTCGCCGTCGGCGCCGACGTGCCCACCTCGCTCGCGCTCGTGGGTGAGTTTGCTCCCAGCAGGGCGCGCAGCAAGCTGCTGGGCTTCACCCAGGTCTTCTGGAGCCTGGGCCCGATCATTACGCTGCTGATCGCGCTCGTGCTTGCGCCGTACGGCCTGCTCGGCATCCGGATAGTCTTCGCCCACCTGTTCGTGGTCGCGATAGTGACGTGGGCCTTGAGACGAGGCATGGTGGAGTCCGCCGTGTGGACCGCCGCATCGAGGGCTGGAGATACGGAGAGCACCCCCGACTCGGACGAGCAAGCGTCCGAGCCTCGCGACCCGTTGGCCGGGCGCAACCTGCGCAACCTGTTCACCGGGTACACCCTCAGGGCCATCGTGTTTACCGCCGTCGTATACACCTTCTGGAACCTGGCCGCGGGGACGTACGGTTTCTTTTTGCCCTACTTCCTGAGCACGATGGGGCTGGAGAGCCAGGCTGCCGACGTCGCCCTGCAAAGCCTCTGGTTCTTCACCACGCTCGTATTTGTCGTGCTGATCTTCATGCCGCTGGGCGACGGTCGGTATCGACGGCTCATATTCGGCGCCGGTGCCGTCTGCCAGATAGTCGCGTTCCTCCTTTTGGTCTTCTTTCCCCTGGACGGCCCGGCTGGCTTCAACGTCCTGGCGGCCGTAGCCAACATCATCCTCTTCGGCATAGGAGCCGCTCTCGCGGGGGAGCCGCACTACAAGGTGTGGTCCCAGGAGCTGTTCCCGACCATGCTAAGGACCACGGCGCAAGGGCTCACGTTCGCGGTCGCGCGGACTTGCCTCGGCATCTGGAGCTTCTTTGTGCCGGTGATCGCGGAGGCAGGCTTCGAGGTGGTTGCTCTGATCCTCGTCATCTTCCTCTCCATCAGCGGTATCGTCGGCCTGCTGTTCATGCCGAACACCGCTGGCAAGTCGCTGGAGGAGATCGAAGCGGAACGCACCGACGGTCGCGCGAGGATCCCCGAAGCCGCAAGCTGAGAGTTCGGTGAGCTAGCAGCGCGAGGAGAGGGCAACGATGACCGAAGAAGCTACGTTCCTGGCCATAGATCTCGGGGCGGAGAGCGGGCGGGCACTCCTGGGGCGCTTCGACGGCGAACGCGTCACCCTGGAGGAGGTCCACCGCTTCCCGAACGTGCCCGTGAGGGTAACGGACGGGCTGCACTGGGACGCTCTGAGGTTGATGGGATGCGTGTACAGAAGTCTGTCGAAAGCCGCCCGGAAAACAGAACAGCTCGAGAGCGTGGGGATAGATTCCTGGGGCGTGGACTTCGCGCTTCTGGATCGGGAGGGCGTTCTCGTCTCCAACCCCTACCACCACCGCGACCCCCGCACGGAGGGGATGATAGAGAGAGCCTTGGAGCAGGCGCCGAAGGAGGAGATTTACGAGACGACCGGTATACAGTTCATGCGGATAAACACGCTCTACCAGCTCCTCGCCCTGGAAGACTCCCCGCTATGGGAGGTTGCGGATACCCTGCTCCTCATTCCCGACCTCATGAACTACTGGCTCACCGGAGAGAAGACCTGCGAGTTCACCAACGCCACCACCACCCAGCTCTACGACCTCGAAGCCCAAGGTTGGGCCGAAGACCTCCTGCAAAAGACGTCGCTCCCCGACCGCATCTTCCCGAAGATAGTCCCGCCCGCCACGAAGCTCGGGCCCCTGCTGCCGGAGGTAGCCGAGGAAGTGGGTCTCGACGAGCAACTCCCCGTCATAGCGGTCGCCTCCCACGACACCGCCTCCGCCGTCGTCGCGGTTCCCGCGGAAGGTGACGACTTCGCGTACATCTCCAGCGGCACCTGGTCCCTGGTAGGTGTGGAGACGCCCCAGCCGGTCGTGACGCCAGAAGCGATGGAAGCCAACTTCACCAACGAGGGAGGCTTCGGGGGCAGGACGCGCTTCTTGAAGAACGTCATGGGGCTCTGGCTCCTGCAGGAGTGCCAGAGGATCTGGGCCGGGGAAGGCCAGGACTACTCCTACGAAGAGCTGACTCAGCTCGCGGAGGATGCGCCGGCCTTTGGGCCGCTCGTGGACCCGGATCATCACGAGTTTTTGTCTCCGGGGGACATGCCCTCGCGCATCCGGCGCTTCTGTAAGGCGACCGGTCAGGAGCCGCCGGAAGAGCCGGGGGCGGTCGCGCGCTGCGTCTTCGAGAGCCTGGCTCTCAAGTACCGGTGGGTCATAGAGCAGGCCGGGGAGTTGACCGGGCAACCCGTCGGGGTCGTGCACGTGGTCGGTGGTGGATCCCAGAGCTCTCTCCTCTGCCAGCTTACCGCTGACGCGGCGCGGCTCCCGGTCCTGGCCGGTCCGGTCGAGGCTACCGCTCTTGGGAACGTGATGGTCCAGGCTTACTCGCGGGGCCACGTCGGGTCGCTAGAGGAGATCCGGGCCGTCGTGCGCCGCTCTACCGAGTTGAGCCGCTACGAGCCCGAAGGCGACGAAGACGATTGGGACAAGCTCCGGGAGAGGTTCTCGGGCGTCATGGACGCCTCCCCCGAAATAGACAGCCTGGAAGGAGGATAGCTTTGGAGAGCGCGACCGAACGGGCGTACGACGCTCTGGCCGAATCTCTCACGGCCCGAGGGGTGGATCTGGAGGGAGTCGAAGAGCGCCTGCGGGCGCAGAGGGTAGAGACCCCTTCCTGGGGCTACGGCGACACCGGCACGCGCTTCGCCGTCTTTCCGCAGCCGGGCGTGCCCCGCGATCCCTTCGAGAAGATAGCGGACGCGGCCGAGGTACACCGTCACACCGGCATATGCCCCTTGGTGGCCATCCATATCCCCTGGGACAAAGTTGACGACTACTCGGAGCTCAAAGGCCACGCCGAGTCTCTGGGGATGCGCGTAGGAGCCATAAACCCAAACCTCTTTCAGGAGCAGGAGTACAGGCTCGGGAGCGTGTGTCATCCGGACGAAGAGGTCCGACGCAAAGCGACGGACCACATCTTAGAGTGCGTCGGGATAGCAGGGGAGGTCGGCTCGGACGTGCTCTCACTGTGGTTCGCCGACGGCACGAATTATCCGGGGCAGGACTCCTTCGTGGAGCGCCGGCGCAGGATGCTCGCGTGCCTGGACGAGGTCTACGCGGCTATGCCCGAGGGTATGCGGATGCTGCTGGAGTACAAGCCCTACGAACCTTCCTTCTACCACACGGACCTCGCCGATTGGGGAGCTTCTCTCACCGCCTGTCAGAAGCTCGGAGACAGGGCACAGGTTCTGGTGGACCTCGGGCACCACGCCAAGGAGGCGAACATAGAGTACGTCGTGGCGCTTCTCATGGACGAGGGGAGGCTCGGGGGTTTCCACTTCAACAACCGCAAGTACGGGGACGATGACCTCATAGTCGCCTCGATCAACCCGTTCGAGCTGTTCCTGATCTACGTGGAGCTAGTCGCCGCCGAGGACACTGCGCAGGAGATCGCGTACATGATCGACCAAACTCACAACATCGAGCCGAAGATAGAGGCCATGATCCTCAGCCTCACCAACCTGCAAGAGGCCTACGCCAAAGCCCTCCTGGTAGACCGGGAAGCGCTACGAACCGCGCGCCGCTCGGGCGACGTCCTCGGTGCCCATCGAATTGTTTTGGACGCCTACCAGACAGACGTGCGTCCCCTGTGCGCGAAGGTTCGCGAAGACCTGGGAGTTTCCCCGGACCCGGTAGCCACGTTCCGCGAGAGCGGGTACATGGAGAAGGTAACAGAGGAGCGCAAAGAAGGCGCCGGAGCCGGATGGGGTTAGTAATAGCTATTAGCTGTCAGCCGTCAGCCGTCAGCAGCCCGGTAGGGCGCGGGGCGCCGCTCCGAACACGGAGCGGAGGCGGTTTAGCGGTGCTTCCGAGTCTCCGGGCGGGAGTGGGTGCGTGAGAGAGGCCGTGCTTCGGCCCAAGCCGAAAGAAGCTGAAAGCTGAAAGCTGACGGCTGACAGCTTCCGACCGAAGGGAGGACTAAATGACCCAGGATTTGCGCGAAGAGGTAGTCAGGATTTCCCGCCGTATGGGCGCTTCGGAGCTAGTCGTCGGGACCTCGGGCAACATCAGCATCCGGACCCCCGAGGGAGACGTGCTAGTCACCCCGAGCGCTCTCGACTATGAGGAGATGAAACCCGAAGACGTGGTGCTCGTAAACATGGAGGGCGAGGTCCTCGAAGGCTCCCTTTCTCCCTCGTCCGAGACCCCGATGCACGTCGGAATCTACCGTTCCAGGACTGGTGTGGGCGCGATAGTCCACACCCATTCCCCCTTCTCGACCACCCTGGCCTGCTTGGGCTGGGAGATACCCGCGGTGCACTACCTCGTCCTCGCCCTCTCGGACGAAGGACGGGTGCCGGTCGCGCCCTACGAGACCCCGAACACCGAGGAACTCGCCCGCCGCGCCAGCGAGGCGCTCGGGGACTCCCACTATGCCTGCCTGCTCCAGAACCACGGCACCATTACCGTCGGAGAGACTTTAAGCGAAGCGTATTCGAGGACGGAGAGGCTGGAGGAGATGGCCATGATCTACTACCGCGCCAGGCTGGCCGGGGAACCTTTGCTCCTAACTCCCGAACAGGCGGCGGAAGTCGCGCCCAAAGTGTCCTCTTACGTCAGGTCCGCGACCAGATCTACGGGCGGCGAGGAGTAACTCCTGGTGGACTCGAAAGAAAGCTCGACGGCGAAGGTGGGCGTGTTCGGAATAGGGTTGGAGGCGTACTGGTCCCAGTTCGACGGGCTAAAGGAGCGACTGGAAGGCTACCGGC
>JAIVIG010000096.1 GCA_020200675.1 Actinomycetota bacterium | reverse complement strand
CCCTGGGTGAGCCCCGCGGCGACGATAAACAACGAGGCGGAGTTGGAGATCAAGACGATACCAACCACCACCCGCATGAGGTCGCGCTGCAGGACGAGGAAAGCCCCCGACCCGAAAACGACGGCCACCGCGAGCGAGAAGGCCAGGGTCATCTCCCCTCCCCACTACTGGCGGAGAACTCGTCCCCGGCCCCCGCTTCGGCGGCGTCCGGTCCCCTGTACTCGTCCTCGTCGGCGATGGTGTTGGCTATGAGCTTGGTGGCCCCGATGGCGAACCCGAGGACGACTACAAAAACCGCCGCGTCGAAGAGGAAGGCAGTGATAAGCTCGATCGTCCCGATGTACACCGCCCCGGACCCGGCCCGCGGGTAATGGGTAAAGACCGGATCGCCCAGAAGCAGGGGCGCCGCCGCCACGAGGAGCGCCACGAGGAGCCCGGCGAAGGCGCCCTTCCCGACGAACCCAACTAGCGGGAGCCGCTCCGCCCTCCGGCGGCCAAAGGCCAGATACTGGAGCAACACCGCCAGAGAAGCGACCACCCCGGCCGAGAACCCATCTCCCGGCTGCGCGTACCCCTTCACGAGAATCGCCACCGCCGTGACCAGCGTCGGCAAAAACAGCAGCTTCGCCACCGTCCGCGTCATAACACCCGTGACCTCCGGAGCCTTCGCAGAGCCGTTCTTCACGAACAGCTCCTCGCAGAAAGCATCCCCGAGCGAGGAGAACCGCAACCCTTACCGGCAGTCGACAAAGAACTGAAAACTAAAAACTGAGAACTAGCAACTCTCAAGGCAATCTTCCCTGGTTCAGGAGGGTCGCGACCCCGAGCAGGACGAGGGCGACGACGGTGATCTCGCCTAAAGTATCCAGTCCCCTGAAGTCGGCGAGTATCGCCGCCACCACGTCGTTGGCGTTGGCATCTGAGGCGAGCAGGACGTGCGCTTCGGCGACGGTACTCTCGGCGGCTGGTTGGGAGAGCGTCCCCCAAACCACCGCGAAGGCGAAGGCTCCCGCGAGAACGGAGAACAGCACTCTGCGCGGCGTCTTCTCCAACGGCAGCCGGGCCTGGTCACGCAGGACCTCGTAGGGGATCAACTTCGAGGTGCCGAGGAAGAGTAGCGTCAGGACCGTCTCGACGAGGACTGCCACGAGCGTCACGTCCGGCGCCCCCAGAAAAGCATAGACCATCGCGAGCACGAACCCCGCGCTGGACAGGACCAGCGCGAGCGTGACGTGCCGCCGCGTAAAGGCTGTGGTGAGCGCCGCGACCGCCACCGCGACGAGGGCCAACAGCAGCGGCAGGTCCCCTACACTGACCTCCCCCACCCGGTAAGCCCCGACAGTAGGCGTCGCCAGGATGCCCGCCCCCACCAGGACGCCCGCGGGCAAGAGTATCGCGGCGACCCTGCTGCGCAGGTCCCGCACCTCCGCCCGGTGCGCGTAGTCCGAGAGCCGGTTGAGCGCGTCCATGCCCCGCTCGTAGAGCCTCTCCGGCCCCAGCACCTCCCCCAACCACGAGACCGCCCGCGCCCCTCTCTCCCACAGCGGTCGCGAGACCACGACGAGCGCGCCGAGCGCGAACGCACTGAGCGCCATCAGGTTCTCCGGACGCAGGTCGAGGTGGTACGCTGGCTCCACGGGCGTCGGAGACCCGTATGAGGCCGCGCCCGCCGCCCCGGCAAGCCGGGCGAAAGGCTCGACGTAGAAGCCGCCGAGGAGCACGAGTCCCCCGAGGGCGACGATGGGCCAGACGAGGACGGCCGGGAGGCCTCTCGCCCCGTCGCGCGCCTCACCGAGAAAGAGGCCACTCCAGAAACGCCAGGTGTACGCGATGGTCAGCGCTGGCCCGCAGACCGCGAGCCCGGCGAAGAGGAGGCCCCGCTCCAGCGCCGCCGTAAACAAGAGCTCATCTTTGAAGAAGCCGAGCGTGAGGGGTAGCGCGGCGAGGCCGGCGGACGCGACCCCGCTCACGGCCGCGAGGAGCGGCAGAGGTTTGCGCAGGCCGCCCATGGTGCTGAGGCGGTCCTCGCCGGTCTCCTCGGTGACGGCGCCAGCGGTGAGAAAGAGGGCGCATTTGGCGAGGGCGTGCGCTATCACGTAGAACGCGGCGCCCGCGGCGCCGTACTCCCCGCCGAGACCGTACAGAAAGACGACGTAGCCGTACTGGGAGATCGTGGAGTAGGCCAGAAGCTGCTTGAGGACGTCACGGGTGAGGGCAAGGACGCCGCCAACGGCGATCGAGGCGAGCCCCACCACGAGCAGGACGTCGAGGAGGAGCTGGCTCTTCTCGACGAGGGGATACACCCGACCGAGCAACAGCACCCCGGCTGCGACCATCGCGGCGGAGTGGAGGTAGGCCGAGACCGGGGTGGGGGCGGCCATCGCCCGCGGCAGCCAGAAGTGGAACGGGACCTGGGCGCTCTTGGCGAGCGCGGCCACGACGATGAGGAGTCCCGCGACGTCGAGGAGCAGACCCGGTTCCACCCTTTCGGCGAGCTCAGGCACCGACAATGTCCCGTGGGCGGCGTAGAGGACGAGGGCGCCGATGAGGAGCAGGACCGCGGTGACGCCGGTGACGACGAGGGCCATCAGCGCCGAGGCGCGGGCGTCCGGGTCGTGGCGGTCGTAGGCGATCAGGTAATAAGACGCGACCGCCGTGAGGTCCCAGAAGACGAACAACAGCACGAGGTCCTGGGCCATCGCGAGCCCGACCATCGAGCCCATGAAGAGGAGCATGAAGCCGTAGAACCTGGTCTCCTCGGATTCCGGACGCTCCTCGTGTCCGAGGTGCAGCCGCAGGTAGCGCGAGGAGTAGACGAGGACCAGGAACCCTATCCCCGTGGCGAGCAGGGCGTAGAGCGCGGCGAGTCCGTCGAGCGCGACGGCGAACCGGAGATCCCACGCCGGCGCCCACGCGACGTCCACGCTTCCCCCGCCCCGGTACCACGCAAAGGCCGTCGCGAGAAAGGCGAGCGCCGCGAAGGACGCCCCCATCGGCGCCACCAGGGAGGGCCTCCAGGCGCCCACGAGCACCACCGCGGGCGCTGCGAGCAGGGCCAGGGAGAGCGACAAAAGCACCGCGAGAGAGTCCGGCGTCGCGAGTGCCGTCAGGAGCTCTCCCCCGAGGGGGCCGGTGAGCTGTCGTACATTACAAGTTCCTCCAAACGGGTAGTGGAGTTGTCGAGACCGAGACGCTTTTCTTACTACCCGGTCGATACGTGGAAGATAACATTGTACAAAGAGATGCTCGGGAGCACGGTGGAACGCCGTGCCCCGGTTTACGGGGTACAATGGGTGTTCGGGAAAGCTAAGCTAGGCGGGCATGATTCAGTTAACGGACAGCTTTGATCGCAAGATGGACTACCTCCGCATCTCGGTGACGGATCGTTGCAACTTCCGGTGCCAGTACTGTATGCCGGAGGATATCCAGTTCCAGGACAAGAGCCACATCCTCACC
The DNA here is from genome assembly GCA_020200675.1 of Actinomycetota bacterium. GTDB lineage: Bacteria > Actinomycetota > Rubrobacteria > Rubrobacterales > Rubrobacteraceae > Rubrobacter_F. The sequence goes on along the minus strand of JAIVIG010000096.1, from coordinate 1,848 downwards.
CTGGAGGAGATGCTCACCTTCGCCGAGGCCTGTCTGCAGCTCGGTGTCACCAAGGTGCGCGTCACCGGCGGCGAGCCACTGGTGCGCCGGGGCGTCGTGAAGTTCGTCGGTTGGCTCAAGGATTTGGGCTTCGACGATGTCACCATGACTACTAACGGCTTCCTCCTCGAGGATAACCTCGAAGGGCTCATCGAGGCGGGGCTCGACCGGATCAACATCTCATTAGACACCCTGCAGCCCGAGAAGTTCGCGTTCATAACGCGCCGCAACCACTTCGAGAAGGTGTGGGGGGCGATCATGGCGGCTCTGGAGACCCCGCTCTCGCCGGTCAAGATCAACGCGGTCGCCATGCGCGGGGTGAACGACGACGAGATCTCGGACATGGCCAGGCTCACCCTGGAGTACCCTATGCACGTCCGCTTCATCGAGCTGATGCCCCTCAATGGCGACACCGACGGCTCGCGCTTCAAGTCGCTCTTCATTCCGGGCAAGGAGATCCTGGAGCGAGCCCAGGAGGAGCTCGGGGACCTCACGGAGATAGAGCCCGACGACCCGGCGGCGCCCGCCGACGAGTTCAAGTTCGAGGGCGCGCCCGGCACGTTCGGGGTCATAACCCCCGTCTCCGAACCCTTCTGCGCGAGGTGCTCGCGACTCAGGCTGACGGCGGACGGCAAGATCCACCCGTGCCTCCTCACCGACCTGGACGTCCCCGTAAAGGACGCGATACGCTCGCCAGACCCCATCCCCGCCATCCACGAAGTCCTCTGGCACACCGCGCGCGTCAAGCCGCCCGCCGGGCTGACCCTCCCCGAGGAGGCGCGCAACCGCACGATGAGCCAGATCGGGGGTTAGGCTCCTGACACCAGCTTTGCGTCTATAGTTCGTCCTCGACTTGTCGTACAATTTCTCGCATAAGATTCTCTATCTTCAAAGCACTGAGCTTGGTATACAGCTAGACTGAACCGTGCGTAAACTTCCTTGGTTTGCGCCAAAGCAGGATCGAGCTCTTCCATAGCTTCACGATCTGAGTGTTTCTACTAATCCGGTTCTACGGTAGCGATCAGGCCCTCCGACCTGAGGTTTTCCTGGTAGAGCTCGGCGAGCTCCTTGTGGCACTTGGTAACGACCGCCTTGCCTTTGGTGTGGGCCTCGAGCATGATCGAGACGGCCCGCCGCATGTTCATGCGCGGTATGACCTTGCGGAGCACCTTGATGACGTGTTCCATCGGGGTGTAGTCGTCGTTGTGCAGGATGACCTTGTAGGGCGGCTCCGTGGTGAACTCGCGTTCGGTTCGTCTCTTGGGGACGGTCTCGGTCGATTGTTCTAAGGGGATCATGCTCTTCTCCAGGATCTTTCGCGCCAGCTCGGACGCTACCAACGAATTCTTCCGCGACGCCTTAAGGTTAACAGCCAGAGGCCGAGGTTTGTAGGAAGACCGGGCCGAAATCCGGGTAGGTGTCTCAACCGATGAGCGGCAGCACCTTCTGCAGAAGCTCCTCGACCGTCCGGCGGTTGCGATCCTCTATCTGGCCGGCGCGCTCGATGGGCGGGTAGTCTTCCGGCTCGTCTCGCGTAAGGGACGGGAGCTTCACGGGGCTATCTTCGCCCCATTTCTCTAGCCAGTCCTCGGGCATCTCGTCGGGTAGTTCCTGGTGGGAGACGGCGGCCCAGAGGGCGGTCCACGCCCTGGAGACGACGCGCCATATGTCGTAGCCACCGCCACCTACCGCTACCCAGCGGCCGTCGCAGAGCTCGTGGGCGAGCTCGTGGACGCGACGCGGGACGTGCTCGTAGACGCGCATCGTCGCCGAGAGGTGCGCCAGTGGGTCCAGGGCGTGGGCGTCGCA
>JAIVIG010000357.1 GCA_020200675.1 Actinomycetota bacterium | reverse complement strand
CCGTTCGGCTGTACGAGCGACAAGAGCTCTACGCTTCCGATCTCTCTGATAAAGTCCCCCCCCCGGAGGAGCTATCTCCACGACTACTGCTACAGGTGCAGCGAAACTACACGGCAAGTTTGCCACCATATATTGTGTGATGTCAATATTTTTTCGCAGATAGAGTGGAAATTACCAGCTTTTTTAGCGTAGATTTCCTCTATCGTTTGCCGGTTTCGGGAGACGGGTAGTACCGAGCGCGAGAGATTTGAAGGCGAAGAAAAGGAGTGCGCATGGATTCGGGCGAGCAGATCACGGGCACCAGAGACGAGCATTACAACCTCATCAGCGTCCTCTACCACGCGCTGCAGGGGGCAGACACCTGCAGCGGGTACGCCCTCGACGCCGAGGCGGCCGGGGACGAGCGTCTCGCCGCGTTCTTCCGCGAGGCGGGGGTGATGCATACGCAACTCGCCGATAGGGCGAAGGGTTTGCTGGGCATCACGGACAGCGGGGTCGCGCCGGAACCTCCGCCGGGGGACGTCGCGGGAGGCATCTCACCCGGGAACATCTCGGGGGGCGTCCCGCCCGACGAGACCGCCGGCGGGGGTTCGCGGGTCGGTTAGGTCTCTATCGTCGGCGTTTAGCCACCGGCGACGGTGGGTACGCGTAAGGTTGGAACGAAAGCTTCTCGAGGAGGTAGTGGCCGTGTGCTACTCCTATAGAGATTATCGGGAGGAAGAGGAAGCCCGCAAGAGGTGGCAGGAGGAACTAAGCCGTCGGCGGGAAGAAGAGGCCCGGCGGGTTCGGAAGAAGAAGTCCACGGACAGGGAGAGGGTGCTCGTAAAGAGCTAGCGAACGAAACAGACAAATAGAAGACGCGGCCCCGGGGTATCGTCTCCGGGGCCTTTTGTCGAGAGTCGAAAAAGGACGGCGATGACTTGACGGAGAATCGCATAAGAAGCGAAGACGTAGACTCGACCACGGCGCTCTTGAACGGGGGCGTCAGGAGGATCGCGATCGAGCGGGCGGTGTAGGTCAGCGAAACCAGCAAACGATAGCGGACAAGCTGCAGCTGCTGAGCCGGTTGCTCACCGACCAGGGACGCTCCGTCACGGAAGAGGCGCAGCGTTCCACCACGCAAGGGGAGGCTCCGGGGGGTAGAGGTTAGCGGGTTACCCGGCACGAAGCACGAAAGCTTTGTTATCCTTTTGGCGAGAGAAGCAGGGAAGAGAGGAGCAATCATGGATGTAGAACAGGTCGAGCGCACCGCGAAGGAGCTCGTGCCTCCGGGCAAGGGCCTTCTCGCCGCCGACGAGAGCTTCGGCACAATAGGCAAGCGCTTCGAGGCGGTCGGCATCGAAGCCAACGAGGAGACTCGCCGGCAGTACCGGGAGATGCTGCTCACCACGGAGGAAATCGGCGAGTACATCTCCGGCGTGATCCTCTTCGACGAGACCATCCGCCAGAGTACCTCGGACGGCAAGACGATGATCGAAGTGCTCCAGGAGCAGGGCATTATCCCCGGGATCAAGGTGGACAGGAGCACCGTGGACCTGCCCCTCGCCCCCGGCGAGAAGTACACTCAGGGCCTGGACGGTCTGCGCGAGAGGCTCGAGGAGTACGTGGAGATGGGAGCGCGCTTCACCAAGTGGCGGGCGGTCATCACCATCGGAGACGGCATACCGACGGTCAAGTGCGTCGAGTCGAACGCCCGGGCGCTCGCCCTGTATGCGGCCTTTTCGCAGGAGGCCGGCCTCGTGCCCGTCGTCGAGCCCGAGGTCGTCATCGACGGGGATCACTCCATCGAGCACTCCTTCGAGGTCAACGAGTGGGCGCTGCGCAGCACCTACACGGCCATGTACGAGCAGGGGGTCCACCTCGAAGGGACACTCCTCAAGCCGAACTTCGTCATCAACGGCAAGGACGCGTCAGAGCAGGCGTCGGTCGAGGACGTCGCCCGGTACACGATCGAGTGCTTCAAGCGCAGCGTGCCGGCGGCGGTGCCCGGCATCGTCCTCCTCTCGGGCGGCCAGAGCGGCGAGGACGCGACCGCGCACCTGAACGCGATGAAGTCCATGTACGACAACCTCCCGTGGGAGGTCTCCTTCTCCTGGGCCCGGGCGCTGCAAGGCAGGCCGATGGAGATCTGGGGCGGAGAAGAGCAGAACGTCCCAGAAGCCCAAAAGGTCTTCCAACACCGCGCCAGGATGGCCTCCGCCGCCACCACCGGCGACTACTCCAGGGAGATGGAACAGGAGCAGGCCGCTTAGAGCGTTTTGCAGAAAGGAAGGCCCTTTCTGCAAAAGCCATCAGCAATCAGCGTTCAGCTATTAGCAAGAACAAAAAGCTGACCGCTGATGGCTGGCTGCTGGCTGCGCGGGTTGCGGAAGGGCTGACCTTCCGCAACCCGCTTTGAAGCAACGGCCTGGCGAAGGTCAGGCCTGGACCCGGTCGGCCCGCACCATTAGGCGCTTCCCGAAATCCGGGGGGATGCACGTCTGGAGCGTCACCATGTCCCGGTCTCGTACCTCGCCCATCGCCCAGGAGTCTCCCGGCTCGACCGCGAACTTCTCGCTTACCCGGTACTTGTAGGCCTGGCCCCAGCCGTCCTCGAGTACCAGCTCGTCGCCCTTCTTGAGCTTGTGCAGGTTGTAGAAGGCCAGGCGGCTCGGGGTCTGCGGGGCGCCGAGGTAGTGGCCCGCGATGAACACGTTCTTCTGGCCGCCCTCGTCCCACGGGCGCGAGGTCTCCGGCACGTGTACGAGGCCGTTGTCGAGATCCTCCCGCCGGTCGGAGCTCGTGACGGGCATGTCGTAGAGGCCCAGGGCCCGCGCCGAGAGGGTCATCCCCGCCTTGGGATTCGGGGCGAAGTTGCGAGGCTTGCTGGTGGAGACGATCTCCTCGCGGGAGGGACGCGTCCACTCGGTAGCCGCCAGCCGGGGCGCGAGGTCCGAAGCAGCCGCAGACCGGGCGCGGGCCTTGAGCTCCTCCTGGCGGGGCTCCTTGCCGGCACGGTCGTCTACCTCCACCTCCCTGCCGCGAACCGCTACCGTTCCGCCGCTACCGGAATTGCTTTGCGTCTCGCTGCGATTGGACTTCACCTGCGTCGTCTCGACGCTACCGGATGTGTTCTGCGTCTCGCCGCTGCTCGTCTTCTTCTGCGTACCGCTGCCCTTCTTTTTCCGCGTGTTGCTACCAGTGGTCCTCTGCTGCTTCCCGGTGCCGTTGGATTTCTTCCGCGCCTCGCTGCTGGTGGTCTTCTCCCGCGTAGTCCCGCCGCCAGCGGCCTTGCTCTGCGTCTCGCTGCGGTCGGATTTGCTCTTCACCTCGCCGCCGCTGGTCTTCTCCTGCGTACCGCTGTTCTTCTTCTTCGCCGTCTTCTCGTCGGTACGGGAACTACTCGCGGGGGCGCCGGTGGGCAGGAGGGACTCGTCGGGAACGGTGTCCGCTACGACGCACTCTTCGTTTCCAACCTTCCCGTCCTGCGACGATGTCGTACCGTCGCCTCCGGTGGCGTCGTCCTGCAAAGTCGTACCGTCTTCGCTACCAGTCCCCTGGTCCTGGGACGTCGTGAAGTCTTCTCCGTTCGTACCGGTCCCCGCATCCTGGTTCGTCGCGCCGGTGTCCGTCCCCGTATCTCCGCCGGTATCGGGGTTCGCGTCCGTAGCGTTCGCGTTGTCGTTGGTAGAGTTGTCGCTGGCAATGTTATCGCCGGTAGCGTTGTCCTGGTTCGCGCTAAGCGAGGTATCTTCGCTGGTATTCGTATTCGTATCCCCGTTCGTCGTGCCGGTGTTACTGCTTTCGTTCCCGAACTCGACGCACTCGTCGCCGCCGACGGCGGCCTTGGCGCTGTTGTGTTGATCCTCGGATCCCGTCTGGGCTCCCGACGACGTCGCCGACAGGAGCACCAGAGAGAACATCATCGTCGCGATCGCGAGGAGGAACACACCGGGCCTTCTTCTACCTGCAACCATCGAGCTCTCCCCTCGTGTTTCGCGCGCGAAGGGGAGAGAGTACCCGAGAAGGTCCAGGCTCCGTTCCTCTACGCATCACGCCGTTCACCCTTCGATGTTGTTATCTAATGCGGACTATGACGACCGGTCCTGTGAAAGTCGTGGGAGAAGAATGAGAGTTTTCCCATCCTCGCGAGGGCGGCCGCGCAAAGGCGGCTTCGTACAAGAAGTCACCCTTGCTCAAACTATTCGAAGCCGTCGTGCGTGGTAGACGGTGGTGGAATCGTCTCGGAGGTTTTCGCTGTGGGCCGGTCTCGTTGGGGTGAAACGGCGTTCTCAACTCTGGCGTCTCAGGCCCAACCTGAACCCTAGGACGAGACCCAAGACTACCACGACTATTCCCAGGAACTTCAGTCTTTCAGGGGTGAGCAGTCCCCCCAGCGCTTCCTCGCCGGTCAGGTCGTCGATAACATCCCAGACGGTTCCGAAGATGTCCAGGACGATACCCAGCAGGATCACCCAATAACCGAGCATAACGGCCCTCATCTACCCTTACCTCCTGTCGAAGCTCCTACCGCGGAGCGACTCGTAACCGTTCTCGTTGCTCTGGAACTCGTAGAGAGGCAACGGAGATCGGCAAAGACAGGGGCTTCGATCCGAAGCCCCCTGGCTTCTGGATATCCTATTGGCGGCGGACCCGTCGCGCCGTCTGTTGCAGCAGCATGGCGCGGACGTCCGGGTCCTTGAGAAGCTCCACGGCCCCCCGACGCACCTTCTGGTTGGCCAGTAACTTCAAGGCGAGGGCTGTCTTGTTCAAGAGACGCGTCTCCTTCTTCTGGTTGTCCGGCCAGGCCGGCCTTCGCCTGCTACTTGAAGAGATCCTTGAGCTTGCCCTTCTTCTCCTTGGCGGTACCCTTCGTCTGGTCCGAGCGTCCCTCGGACTTCTTGGCGTCATCGCCAGTCACGGCGCCGGTGGCTTCTTTGGCCCGGCCCTTGACCTTGTCCATCGCTCCTTCGTCCTTGTCCCGGCCGCTGCTCTTTCTGCCCATGCTCTCTCGCTCCCTTCATCCCCTTCGGCACGGCTGGTCCGCGCTTACCTCCTTCGATGCACGACCGGCCGGATTCGTTACGCTGACATCAGCTTACCGCAGTTGGTGCCATAGTTGGAACGCCGCTATCTGGGTAGACAACGACTCTACCTCGGAGGGTTTTTCATTCAGCAAAACGCGTAAACGCAGCAACGGAAGGTGTGTATTATACCGATCCGTCTCATTAGTGGCACAATGTAGCCATGCCGAACGTAAACTACCCACGGGTGATCGAAGAAGACCCTAAAGAGTTGGAGAAGCTGGAGAAGCGCCATCGTTACACCCAC